>QMMS01000093.1 GCA_003647375.1 Deltaproteobacteria bacterium | reverse complement strand
GAGCGAAGACGGACTTGTCACGTCGTAGCTCGCAGAGCGAAGACGGACTTGTCACGTCGTAGCTCGCAGAGCGAAGACGGAAGCCGAAGGCGAAGACGGGTATTTTAATGGGACCACGGGTTTCCCCGTGGGGTTCCATTCGGCAAATCTTTCCCTGGATTCTCTGACTGCTGTCAAAATATCCTTGGTGGTGGCTTTCGTTTTAATGCCTGGATTTTTACCGCCGTCGTGTCTGTTTCCGCGATTTTTTCCAGTCGATATCCTTTTCCCTGCGCTGCTTGCGGGTCATTTTTTTGGGTTCGATAACTTCGATTTGCTCGGTCATCTCCGGGAAAAAACTGCCGGGGAACCTGTCCTGTTTTCTGGATTTGGGGGGCTCTTTGGGTTTCGCCACCCTCGGTTCTTTCGGCAGTGGTGGTGCCGTGAAACAGTCCACGGGAATGCTTCTGGCCAGGAAAAGATTCTCGCCGGCCTGCAAAAAGAGTGTTCCCTGCTGAATGGCGTTATCGACGCTGACTGTCAACAATGCCGGAGACGCATCGATTCGCCTGCCAATCCTTTTGGCCATATTTTTGTCAGATGAGAGAATTACATGGTTGCGGCCCATGGGAAGAATTCCCTTTTCGAGAATCGCGTGCAACGCTTTTGGGCGGATACAGGTAAAAAGCAGTTTTGGCAGGTTTTCCGGTGATACTCGTTTGGGGATCTGTTGTCCATCCTTGGCGCGAATACGGTTTTCGCTGATTTCAAGGAGTGGGCCCGGCAGGGATATCATCATCTCGTTGATATTTGCCTGGCGAAACGACCGCCACCCGTTTTCTTCATGAACGGCCTTGAGAAGTTCCTTGATTTTGACATACCCCTCCTTATCCAGCACCAGGCCGAATTCATCCGGCCTCAGACCCAGGACGTATTTGAGGAATTTGGCTTTTTTTTTCAGATCATTTGTGTGGGGCATGGATCACCAGAAATCTCATTCTTCTATTCAGATTTGCTTGCTAAGTTTGGATGCAATAGGTTAAATTGCCACCCAGCCTACTACTATTGAGTATGTCTATACCGCAATATTCACCCATTATAAACATTTTTTCGGAACTATGAACAAAATCGGGATGCTTGACCTGATTTCACGTCTCTGATAAATAAAATTGTACCTAACTTTATTTATGAAAGGATATGTAATTCATGAACTATCAAAAATCACGATCTTTATTTGAGCACGCCGTCGAAGTCATTCCCGGGGGTGTGAACAGTCCGGTACGTGCCTGCAAGTCTGTTGGATGCGATCCCCTGTTCATAGATAGGGCAGACGGCTGCATGATTTACGATGCAGACGGTAACGGCTATATCGATTATGTGGGATCCTGGGGCCCTATGATCCTGGGACACCGGCATCCTTCCGTACTCAATGCCATTGCTTCAACCCTGAAGCGGGGTACCAGTTTTGGCGCTCCCACGGATCTTGAAATCGAACTGGCGGAGATGGTGGTGGCGGCGGTTCCTTCCATGGAGATGGTGCGGTTTGTCAATTCCGGCACCGAGGCCACCATGAGTGCCATCCGCCTGGCGAGAGGGGTTACCGGGCGGGATCTGATTATCAAATTTGATGGATGCTACCATGGTCATGCCGACACGCTCCTGGTGGAAGCAGGCTCGGGTGTGGCGACACTGGGTATACCCGGCAGCCCGGGCGTGCCGGAATGCTTTGCCGAAAAGACCTTGTCCCTTCCTTACAACGACATCGCTCAGATTAACCATATTATGAAGGAAAAGGGGACAGACGTGGCCTGTGTGATTGTTGAGCCCGTAGCGGGAAACATGGGACTGGTACCACCCGCACAAGGATTTCTGGAGGCATTGCGTGAACTGACACATGAGACCGGCAGTATCCTCATTTTTGACGAGGTCATTACCGGTTTTCGTGTGGCATACGGCGGTGCCCAGGAGTTTTACAACATCATGCCGGACATTACGACACTGGGAAAGATCATCGGCGGGGGAATGCCCGTGGGCGCTTACGGTGGCAGTGGAGAGATCATGTCTAGAATTGCCCCGGAAGGGCCGGTTTATCAGGCGGGAACTTTGTCCGGGAACCCATTGGCCATGTCGGCAGGGATTGCCATGTTGAACGAACTGAAACAACCGGGGTTTTATGAATCCCTGGACAAACGTGCTGAAAGCCTGGAACAGGGGTTATGTGCCGCTATCGAAAAGACCGGCGCTTCTGCCCAGGTCGGCAGGGTCGCTTCCATTCTGGGCCTGTTTTTTACCCGACAGTCCGTTCAAAATATAGAGGATGCCAAAACGTCCAATCTGGAAATGTTCTCCGCTTATTTTGCGGGTATGCGTGAGCAGGGGGTATATCTTGCCCCATCGCAATTCGAATCCATGTTTATATCGGCGGCCCATGAGAAAGAGCATATTGAAAAGACGGTGGATGCTGCAGAGAAGGTATTTAGAAATTTATCATAAAGGATAGCTATAAGCCATAAGCCGTAAGCCCTAAGCAGCTTACAGCTTACAGCCTATAGCCTACAGCTTATTATGGACCAGGACACTATACTGGAAATACTGGGTAGCGGCGGATCGGAACTCGAAGCTCTTAAAGAGAATCAGGCGCAATTGGCCGGTTTTCTGGAGCTTGTCGAGATGGTGGACAAGCTGCCGGAAATGGATCGCCGGGTATCCGAGGATGGTGTAAGCCTCTACCATGCCATTTCCAAAGAAAAAGAGATGGCGGCTCTCGAAGCGGCTTTGGGTGCTTTTTTTGGTGAGCCCGTCAAACGGGCAGGGGAACCTCTCTCAAGTGATCTGATTGACAACCTCACCATCAGCTATCTGGGCGGTGTCAAGGAGGACCAGACGCTGTTCCTTAAAAAAATCAACCAGTGCGAGCTGTATGGAGCACTTTTCCCGTGGCAGCGAAAGGTCAATGTCATTACCGTTCATCTGGGTTTGTACAACCCTGTCATGTCGGATGATGACTATGAAAAACTGGAAAAACTGGTAACGGAAACCATTGCCCATCGGGTGTCGGAGGAGGTGGAAAGCGGTCTGGCAGGCCAGGTGCAGGGGATCAGCCTGCCGTCGTTTTTGCAAATGTCGGAAATGGAGGGGTCCACGTGTTCGTTGAGGATCAGCTCCGAAGATAACACCGGTATGCTGCATCTTCTTAATGGTAACCTCATCGACGCAGAAACCGACGAACTGAAACACAAGGACGCGGCATACGCCATTCTCGGCTGGGACAATCCCGGCATCGAAATTCTCAAGGCAGTGGGCCGAACCCAGGATGAAATCAAGTTACCTCTGATACACCTGCTCATGGACAGCATGAGACAGAAGGATCAGCGGGAATTTGAAAAAGGTGCACCACCACCGGTACCCAAGCCGGAGATGTCGAAACCGACTATAGAAACCGACAGGACAGAAGTCGCCCCGGAAAAAGAAAACCCTGACAAGCAATCAGACGGACCTGCTGAAGAGATACCCCCTGAGCCACAGGAAAAAGAACCTGAAGCCGATGACGCTATCGACGACGCCTTGATTCAGAAGGATACATCCCGGAATGCAAAACGTCAGACGGTGAACAAAGCCGCAAGCAACTTAAAGCCGAAAAAAAAGTTCCCCATGGCAATGGTGGCAGTATTGGCGATCTTGATTCTGTGTGTTGCCGGGTATTTTATTTTTCAGGGCATAAAGGGGGACCCCGTTGCCAGCGACTATCAGCAGCTCATGACCAAGGTGGAGCAGCTCACGATTGCGGATGCGCAGGAAAAACTGCTGATGGATTTTATCAATACGCATGAGCCTGGAGAGGATACCACCAGGGCCGAAATGAAACTTCAGGAAATCTGGCTGCAAAACGAGGATGACAATTATCAAAAGACCATTGATGCGGTCAATAAACTGCCGATTGACCAGGCGTTCGAGGAGAATGCCAGAGCGATCTACACCCGGTTTCTGGAAAAGTATCCCAATACGCCACATGCGGAAGATATTCAACAAGCTGTTTCTGAGATGTCTGGTTTGTCGGAAGATATTGTTTTCAGCAACTTAAGGAATCCGGGGGAAAAAGATTATATCCAGAAGATTGATTTGTATAAAAACTACCTGTCTCTTTATCCCCAGGGTAAGCACCGTGATTCCGTGAAACAGATGTTTTCGGAGACACTGGGCGAGTCCTATATGAACTTCAAAAGAGAGATCGCGATATGTGAACGGGATGCCATGTGGGACACGTGCCTAACGATATGTGACGACTACCTGACGGCTTTTTCAGCCTATTTGGATACCGGCGAGGTACAGACCATTCAGAACCGTATGCTGATGGAAAAGGATTATCTTGTTTTGCAGACCCAGGTCCTAGAGGTGGATGCTGATAGCGCCAGGCGTTTGTACATGGCATACATGACAGCCTATCCTGACTCTTCCAACAATAAAGAGATCCAAAAAAATCTCCAACGGATGGATCTGGATGCCACAGCAGGGCGCCAATGGGGGTCGCTCAAGAAAAGTATGCAAGGTTCCGGCCTGAGCCGGCAGGAAAAAATCGACGGAATTGAAAAATTTATTTCCCGGAACAACACGAGCCGTTATGTAGCAGAAGCCAGAGAAATTCTGAAATCCTTGTATAAGGATGCCGACATACGTTCGGCCGAACGTGAACAGTCCAGAAAAAGTCTGACGACAGAAGAAAAGGCCAAAAAAGAAACCGAAGAGCAATATGCCGTCCTGGTAAAACGACAGGCTCAGCGTGACCGGGTCGAGCATGAAAAACAGAAAGCCATTGCGGCTTTGGATGAGACTGAAGGGCGGTTTGTTCTATCCGGAGACAGCTCTGTGATAGATCAAAGAACCGGGCTCATGTGGAGTCTTCTCGATTCTCATGGCGAGTTCGGTATCTGTATGGATCACAGAACAGCGAGGCGGTATGTCAGGGAATTGCGGTACAACGGACACGATGATTGGCGACTGCCCACCTTTGCGGAACTGGCAGGTATTTACAAGAACAAACCCTATTTTCCTGATAGTGGCGCCAAGTGGTACTGGACGTCGGAAATCTTTGCCAAAGGGTATTCATACATCGTCAATACCGTATCGGCCAAGCAGGAGACGGTGTTCAAGAAAGTCACCCAGGATGTGGAGGCGTGTGGGGCTGTTCGTGCTGTCCGCCCTTAGAAGCTATCGCAAAAATGTCTTTTGGCCCAATCTCTGTGTTGGACTCGCGTTTCATAAAATCGTGGAACGATTTTATTTATGAATATAGATAAAAACAAAATACCCGAACATGTCCAACGCATTCACCTGATAGCGGTTTGTGGCACGGGCATGGGGGCACTGGCCTGCATGCTCAAAGATTTGGGCTATGTGGTAACCGGTTCGGATCAGCATGTCTACCCACCCATGAGCACCTTTCTAAAGGAGAAGGGAATTTTCCTGTCACAAGGGTTTCGACCGGAAAACCTCGCTTACGGACCTGACCTGGTGGTGGTGGGAAACGCGGTATCAAAAGATAATCCGGAGGTGGTGGAGATGTGCCGGAGGGGTCTACACTTCTGTTCCATGCCCCAGGCCGTCAACACTTTTGCCGGAAGAGGAAAACAGACCATCCTCGTTACCGGGACCCATGGCAAAACAACCACGTCTGCCCTGATCGCCTGGCTGCTTCACAGTGCCGGCATGGGGGTTTCTTTTGTCATCGGCGGGATCCTGGCAAATTTCAACAGCAACTATTTTCTGGGTACTGGTGACTACCTGGTGGTGGAAGGGGATGAGTACGACACGGCATTTTTCGACAAAGGGCCCAAGTTTATGCATTATGATCCGACCATCGCGGTTCTCACCAGCGTGGAGTTCGATCATGCCGACATCTTCAGCGATCTGGATCATATCAAGAAAGCTTTTTCGACCTTTGTTTCCGGCCTGAGAAATGATGCGACCCTGGTTGCCTTTCAGCATGATAGCAATGTGGACGATGTGATCCGGGCAGCGCACTGCAACTTATACCGCTATGGAAGCGAAGGAGGTGACTGGGCCATAAAGCCGGTTCGCATCGATTTCCCCTGGACGATTTTCGATGTATACAAATCCCGCCATATTTATGGGCGCTTTCAAACACCCATGCCGGGTGACCACAACCTGTCCAATACCCTGGCTGCCATTGCCGTGGCAGATCGACTCAATATACCGAAGCAGACCATTCAAGAGGCCATCCAGGGCTTCAAAGGTGTGAAACGACGCCAGGAAATTCGGGGAACTAAAAATGGGATTGTGATCATCGATGATTTTGCCCACCACCCCACAGCCGTCAAAAAAACCATTCAGGCCATTAAGGGTTATTACAGTGAGAGTCGTTTAGTGGCCGTGTTTGAACCCCGGACCAATACCAGTATGCGCAACATTTTTCAGAACGTTTATTCAGAAGCTTTTGACAGCGCGGATCGGGTCTGTATTCGCAAACCGGCACTGTTGAAAAAGATTCCTTCTAAAGAACGCTTTTCATCGAAGCAACTCGTCGCAGATCTCAACAAACGCGGCCTGGATGCGACCTACTTTGAAAATACGGAAGGGATTATCGACTTTCTGGTTAAAGAGACCAGGTCCGGTGATGTCATACTAGTGATGTCCAACGGCGGATTTGACAATATTCATGATAGGTTGCTGGAAAGACTCTAACCTAAGTTGAGTGTTTTGAACCATGGAAAACCATATATCATCATCAGATGCAGCCGGTCGAAATGTCACCCTCATCGGGGCTTTGGTTAACATTATTTTGATAGGGCTTAAACTAACGGCCGGCATTTTCGGAAAAAGCAACGCCCTGATCGCCGACGGGGTGCATTCGATTTCTGACCTCTTTACTGATGTGGTGGTGCTGATCGGTATCTGGCGGGGCCGCAGGCCTGCTGATGAAAAACACCCCTTTGGCCATGGTCGCATAGAAACCTTGTCTACGGCCATCGTGGGGCTGTCTCTTGTTGCAACAGCTTTGTATCTGGGCTCCCAGGCAGCCATGAATATTTATTTTCGTCATGAGTCCCATCCCAATGTTTTGGCTATTATCGGGGCAGGTGTTTCCATTGTATTGAAGGAGGCACTCTATCGATACACTGTACTGACAGGGCGTCGCATGAAGAGCCAACTGGTTGTGGCCAACGCCTGGCACCATCGTTCAGATGCTCTTTCCTCGGTTGCTGTATTGGCGGGTGTAACGCTGGCGCAGATCAAGCCGTCCTGGCACATCTTCGATGCTATTGCCGCCTTGCTGGTTTCTTTTTTCATTATCAAGGTCGGCCTGGAAATCCTGGGGAATTCCTTCCGGGAGTTGAGCGACGCCGCCCCGATCCCGGAGACCCTGAACAGCATTCAACTGTGTGCCCTGAGTGTGGAAGGGGTGATGAATGTTCACGACCTCAGGGTTCGTACTTCCGGAGGCCGGCACCAGATAGAAATTCACATCGTTGTTGATGCTTCACTGACAGTGAAAGAAGGACATGGTATTGCCAAAGACGTGGAAGCATGCCTGGTGAATGACATCGATGATGTTGGCCGGGCCATTGTGCACGTGGATCCAGCGTAATGAACCAATCTTCTTCGGGCATTCTTTTTTTACTTTCCATTTCGGTCGGGGTGGCAATGATCGGACTAGGCATCATTTGGCCACTCATACCGGTTTATGCTGTGGAACTCGGCGCAGGGGGCTTTTTACTCGGGCTTATCATTGCCAGCTTTAATATTTCCCGCTCCCTTTTCAATCCGTTTGCAGGGCAGCTTTCCGACAGATGGGGGCGAAAGAAGTTCATGGTTACCGGGCTTTTTGTATATGCCGGTGTTTCGGTGTTGTATGTTTTGCCTTCACATGCTGAAATGCTTATATTTATACGCTTTTTCCATGGTCTGGCATCCGTTCTTGTGGTGCCCATCGCCATGGCCCTTGCAGCTGATATTGCACCGACACAAAAACTGGGTCTGTATATGGGCACCCTGAATATGGCTGTCATGTTCGGCCTGGGTATAGGACCTGTTCTTGGGGGTACGATCCGTGATCATTTTGGGATGGATATCGCGTTTTATTCCATGGGTGCCCTGGCACTTTTAACCTGTCTACTGGTTGTCGTTTTTATACCTTCCGACGAACAGCGTCAGGGGGCTGGAGAAAGCCGAAACGCTTCGTCCATCAGAAAAATGTTAACCCATCGCGTGGTTCTCGGAATCTTTCTCATGCGGTTTTTAACTGCCTCAGGACAGGGGGCTGTCTATACCTTTTTGCCGATCCTTGCGCTGCAGCTTAAGCTGACAAGCTCTCAGGTCGGTATCGTTTTAGGGGCCAACATTTTTCTTATCGCATTTCTCCAGCGTGCCTGTGGTGTTCTTGCCGACCGGGTTAATCCAAAGTATCTTATCATTATAGGTACGTTTGCATCCGGACTGACTGTATTTGGGATGCCGTTTGTTGAGGGATTTCTGATGATCCTTTTGCTGAACATTCTCATGGGCATGGCCAATGGTGTTGCATTGCCCGGTGGGCTTGTTATCACCGGAAAACTTGGGCGCACTATGGGGATGGCATCTCTCATGAGTTTAACCGACGCTGCCTGGAGTCTGGGTATGATTGTGTCCCCCATTCTTTCGGGGATTATCCTGGATATGTTTGGTCTTTCTTATATATTTGTCGTCGGCAGTCTATTGATATCAGCCGGCGGTATTGTTGTGACGCTATTTCTCAGGGATTATCAATCTGTAGAGGTTTGATAATGTGAAACACTCACTTTAATTTATCAGAGTTTGTTGAGACGCTTATGAATTTTGCATCCATCGCACATGTCCTGGGAACACTGCTGATCGTTACGGGCAGTTCCATGGTATTGCCCCTGGCCTGTTCCATTTATTATGGGGAAAACGATCTGTTCTCGATATTCATTTCCGGAACGATTACCCTTTTATTGGGGTGGCCCTTATGGTGGCTTTTTCGAAGACACCATGAACTGAACATCAAAGATGGCTTTTTCATCGCTGTATTTGGTTGGGTTCTGATTTCTGCGGTGTCGGGACTCCCTTTCATGTTTCATGGGTCCATCCCTTCATTTACTGATGCTTTTTTTGAAATGATGTCCGGGTATACTACCAGTGGCGCAACGATTCTCAGGGATATTGAAATTGTCCCTCATGGATTATTGTTCTGGCGGAGCCAAACCCATTTGCTGGGCGGCATGGGGTTTCTAACCTTGACCGTTATCTTTCTTCCGCATGGCATGGGCGGTGTGCGTATTTTTCGAGCCGAGTCAAGTCCCGGGCAGGTGATTACCAAAGAAAAATTCATGCCCCGCAATCGGGATACCATGATCTGGCTCTGGGGCATCTACCTGACATTGAATGTCCTGGAAACGGCGATGTTATGTTTCGGCGGCATGTCCCTTTTCGATTCATTGTGTCATTCTTTCGGGACGGTATCGACATCGGGGTATTCGCCTAAAAACGCAAGTATCGGGCATTATAACAGTGCTTATTTTGATTGGGTGATTACCCTCTTCATGTTCTTTGGCGGTATGACCTTTATGTTGTTTTACCATATGGTCAAAGGAGAATGGAAGGTCATCAGAATAAATACCGAATTTCGCTGGTATGTAGGTTTTTTACTCTTTTTCTGCACCATGGTGTCATGGATTCTATGGAAGGAAAATACGTATAGCAGCCTGGGGGATTCCATCCGATACGGCACTTTTCAGATCATGTCGCTTCTCACTACCACCGGGTTTACCACTGCCGACTATGAAAAATGGCCCCAGGCGGCACTCATGTTTCTCTATGCATCGTGCTTTATCGGTGCCTGCGCCGGATCAACCACCAGCGGTATCAAGGTAGTCCACTATGTCATCATTTGGAAATACATGGTGGCATCCATAAAAAAAATATTTTTTCAACCCATGTCGGTGGTCACGGTTCGCCTGAAGCGCAGACCTGTGGATCGGCTCATTATCGACCTGGCTATATGTTATTTTATTGTTAATATATTTCTCGTTATCGGCGGTGGGTGCTTCATGGTGCTGGTGGACGACATGGACTATGTCACCGGCATGAGCTCCGTTATTGCCACGCTGATGAATATCGGTCCGGGGTTCGGTGCCATAGGGCCCTCTGAAAACTATGCTCATATCTCTGCTGTCGGGAAGTGGTTTTTATCCTGGAATATGCTGGTGGGGAGGCTGGAGATGTTCTCGGCACTGGTGATTTTTTATCCGTCGTTCTGGAAAAAATAAAAGGTTCTTCTCCAGCTTAGTTGAAGAAGAGGGTCCCAGGATCCAAGGGGTCAAGGATTCAAGTGTTTGTTTTCCAGGGATTTGATCATCGCTTTCAGCATTCTCTCGACATCTCCGACCTCCGCTCTTAATTACTGAAGACCCTTCTTATCAACATAACTCAAGTCACCAGAAATCATAACTTTTAAGCATTGAGCGCTGATGCTTCACTTCGTGTCACTCGAACCCTTGAATCCTCGACCCCTGGAATCCTTAATTTGGGATCAACTCTTTTGGAGATAATCCTAATTGGTGTCCGTCCAGAAATGAGGATTTTTATGTGAGATCAAGGCGGACGACAGATTTAACCCGGAGTAATAGCGTGCTATTTTGAGGAGTTAAATCATGGCGTCCAACGCCGATATCGCGGAAAAAGACCATTTGTGGATGGGCACTAATTAAAAAATAGCTGCTGCACATCCTTTAAGGACAAGGACTTACACACTACGATAGCTCGCTCATTATCTTGGATGCGGGTATCGCCCACGGCGACTTGCCATTCTCCATCACGGAAAATAGCGCCGATGATAATCTTTCCATAATATGAGGGATCCAGTTTGGACAGGGGTTTGCGGGTAATGGGCGCGTTGGGTTCGGCTACGATTTCCACCATTTCCGCATCGAAACCATGCAGATGGGCTACGGACAACAGCTGCCCCATACGTATAAACTTCAGGATCTCGTTACCGGCCAGAATTTTTTTGTTCAATGCGATATCCGACCCCATGGTAGCGGCCAGCACCAAGTAGTCCTCTTTATTGACCAGGCAGATCGATTTTCTTCGTTTAGATTCTTCATGACTATCTGCCCCGTTCATGAGGTGCTTTGCCAGCAGACAGCTCATGATATTGGTTTCATTATCCCCGGTTGCAGTGATAAATGTGTCCATTTCCAGCAGGCCTGCCATTTGCAGCACATTGACGTCTGAACCGTCTCCATGCAGGACCTCCGCATTTTTTAAGGTGAAAGATAATTCTTCCGCCGATGTTTCATTTTTCTCGACTATGGTAACCTGAACTGTTTTTTCCAACAGCTGGGCGACGCGACTACCAATCAGACCGCCACCTAAAATCATCACCTTGTGACTGTGTTGCTGCTTGTCGCCGGTGAATGCCATCAATTTGGGTAGATCCTTGGTTCCGGCCATAATAAAAATCTGGTCCTGAGGCAACAGCGTGTTATTGCCACCCGGAATAACGGTGGTAATACCGCGGGCAAGGGCAACGACTCGAAATGGAAACTCATGATAGGTCTGAGAAATCTCTTTCAGTTTTTTGTAGGCAAGTGGTGATGATTCCCGTATGCGTGTCGCCATAACCTGGATTTGTCCATCTGCAATACCGATGATATCATTGCCCGCTCTGAGTTTGATGATCCTGACAATTTCCTGAGCAGCCAATTCTTCCGGGTGAATAATCAGGTCGATTTTTAAATCTTCAACCGTAAGAAACGAATCTTCATTACCGAATTCCAGAGACCGGACCCTGGCGATTTTACGCGGGATCCCAAAGCGATGGGCAATGAATGAAGCCATCATGTTCACGGCGTCGTTATTGGTAACGGCGATGAGATAATCCATTTTCTCTGCATTGGCTCCGCGCCAGCATTCTATACTCATGGCATTGCCTTGAATGATCCGGGCGTCCAGAGTACCGTCTGCTTCACGAATCAACCGGCCTTCCGACTCGATGACGGTAATGGTATATCCTTCATGGGCCAGTCGTTTTGCCAGGTAATATCCAACCCCGCCGAGGCCGAGGATCAAAATATTTTCAGAGATGGTGCTTTTTTTCCCAAACATGAATATTGCCAATATATTTAAAGGTTAGAGGATAAGATTCTTCTCCAAATAATTTTTTAGCAATTCACTCGAACCCTGGAATCCTTGATCCCTCTAACCCTTTGTTTGGATCAACTCTTTTGGAGATGATCCGAAGATAATAAGTTGATAGATAAGACATTGCTTTTTTGGCGATAAAGTATAGAGAGACGATGATGGCATGTCAAGATTCTAATTTCTCACGTCCGTGGCAGACGCATTCACTGGTACAAAAATGGTGTTCATGGTCCATCGGACATAAAACAACGTGAAAATGGTGGCCGACCAGGTGACCAGAAAAATTCCCCACCAAATTCCCGTAAGACCCATCCCCATCAGACTGGCCAGTACGTAAAAAACAATTGCCGGTGCCAAAATTTGACGATAAATCCCTATCCAAATGGCGTACAGAGGTCGCTTCAATCCCTGCAAGGCAGCTACGGCCACAAACAGAATAATGTAAGCCCAGTATATGAAGGCTGAAATTCTTAAATAAAAGGTGCCGATGTCCAGCACCGATTCATCCTCCGTGAAAATCTGCATAATGTCATGGGGAAAAAAGAAAACAATGATCATGCTTATCGTGGTAATGAAGATACCGTACAGCATTGCTTTTCGATACACCTCCCGGCAGCGTTGATAAAATGAGGCACCGTTGTTTTGACCCACCAGGGTCAGGGTCGCGGAAGTAAGCCCCATGATGGGCAGCAGGGCGATCTGGTCCACCCGGGTTGCGATGCCGTAGGCGGCAACAGCAGCCTGCCCGTATTTGCTGATGAACCAGGTAATGATGAAAATACCAATGGCAATACTCATGGTATTCAGGCTGGCCGGAAATCCCTGCTTTGCAATATCCAGAAAAAAGCGGTGGCGTGGTATGAACATGGTCCAACATTCCCGGCAGATCAAACCGGACTGGATGACGCGCATGCTCATAAACAGCGTGCTGAACAGCTGAATTAAAATTGTAGCCCATGCCACACCGGTAAGACCCATTGCCGGCAATCCAAACCCGCCGTAGATAAACCAGGGATCGAAAAGCAAATTGAGGAAAAAACCGATAATCAATACATTGCGAAATGATTTGGTGTCGCCTTGGGCGGTGAGAATTGCATTTAAAACAAAGGTCAGGGAAAAGAATACAAGACCGTAAAAAATGATGTTGATGTAAGACAGCGAGATCGCCAGATAGGTGCCTTTAGCTCCTAGAAAACCAAACAAATAAGGTGCTGCAAAAAGACCTGTCAGCGTTAGCACCATGGACAAAAGGATGGTGAACGACACAGATTGAATGGCATAAAGTTGTGCTTTACTCTCATCACCGGCGCCCAGGGCGTTGGCGATTAATGCCGTCGTACCGGTGCTGATACCAAACCCAATGGCCAATATGATAAAAAACACCGGAAAGGATAAGGACAGTGCCGCTATGGCTTCGGTGGAGATCAGGCCGCTGAAATAGGTATCCACCACATTAAACATGGTATTGAAAAACATACCGATACTGGCGGGGATTGCCAATTGGGCAATCAACCCGGGAATTGGTTTTGTGATCAAGCCATTATCTGCGTTCATAGATGTTGATCCACTTTTAATCTGAGATATGGGTTTTCGTTTTATGCTTACAAACGGAGAGATACCGTCTGTACTATTACACGATTTCAGCAGCAATAATATGCATCGGGTTGTGGTGTGTCAAATATTCCCCGTAGCTGCATAAACAACATGGCAAAGGACAGATAATATTGACATCAGGCCCTAAGCGACTTATGTTTACAAATGCCACATTGTGGCTTTTTTTTATCCGCCTTCGCAAAATACCACGGGCTTGCCCGTGGATGAATGCAAAAGCACAGGATAATTGCTACGGCGCGATGTCACCCCTAAGGCAAGGCGGATAACCGCGGTGTCTTGTCGCGGCGTAGCTCGCAGAGCGAAGACGGAAGCCGAAGGCGAAGACGGGTATTTTAATGGGACCACG
>QMMS01000092.1 GCA_003647375.1 Deltaproteobacteria bacterium | reverse complement strand
GGGCAGTATTTATTAACTGGATCTACCAATATTCAATCACTTCCAACCGTTAACGAATCTCTTGCCGGACGAATCGCTAAAATCCGATTGCGTCCACTCACCCAGGGGGAAATCGAAAGAACCGCTTCCCGGTTTATTGATTCCGCATTTGAGCAATTGTTCTCTCGTAGCCATACCCACTATGACCGCGATGCCCTCCTCGAAATCGCTTTCAGAGGCGGCTTTCCAGAGCCGATGTTACTTCAGGATCGTGGTCGAAAGCGATGGCACACCGACTATGTTAATGCCATACTGGAACGAGACCTGAAAGAGATCACCAGAATTCACCGGAAAAATGCCATGCGAGAACTGGTGCACACGCTAGCAGCATGGTCAGGCAAATTTATGGACCTATCCGCCATCGGCTCCGGCCTATCCATCCGACGCCCCACAATCGAAAGCTACATCAACGCATTAGAGACACTCTATCTGGTAGAGCGCGTATACCCTTGGACGAAAACAGACTATGACCGCGTCGGTAAGCAAAGCAAGCTCTTTATGGTAGATAGCGGTCTGATGGCGTCCCTGCTCGGCTGGAAAATGAACCAAGTACGCTTAGATTCCGATCGCTCCGGCAAACTGATTGAAACTTTTGCCTTCAATGAAATCATGGCACAAGTTGACGCCGGAGATGGTCGCTATGAACTATTTCACTACCGTGACCGTGAAAAACGTGAAATCGATTTCTTAATAGAACGGGAAGATAATGCATTGCTTGGCATTGAAATTAAAGCCGGATCTGCTGTTAAGAAAAAAGATTTCAACCATATGAGATGGTTCCGGAAGAATCTGAGAAAAAACCAGACATTTATCGGCATTATTCTTTATACGGGGGAATTTCCCGCCTCTTTCGGCAATAATTTATGGGCTGTCCCCTTCGGTCTCTTGTGGTCTTAGCCAGACTTGAGAAATGGTCTATCTGCTTCATTCACCAGTCCATCGATAGGACACTCAATTTTAAAGATCGAATATGGATTACAGAAAATTGCTTGAAAAATACAATCTCTTGTTAAGCGAGAACAACCGCTTGATAAAAGAAAACGATAAGCTGAAAGCGCAGCTTGGGATAACGAAACGCATGCCCTCTGAAAACCCAATTGCAGAATCGACCACAGAAAAAAACATGCTCGACGATGAACCGGCTGACAGCACTTCGTTTTCAGATGTAAACAACACCTCGGATTCAATCTCAAAGATCAAACTATTCATGTCACTTTTCAAAGGTCGTGATGATGTATATGCGAAGAAATGGGAGAACAAAAAGAAGGCAACATCGGGATATTCACCCGTTTGCCTGAATCAATGGAAGGTTGGATTGTGTGGCAAGCCAAAGACACCCTGTTCCAAATGTGCCAATCAGTTATATGCCACGCTGGATGAACATGTCATAGAAGACCATCTGAGAGGTAGTATCATTGCCGGTATCTATCCAATGCTTTTAGATGAAACCTGCTACTTTTTAGCTATGGATTTTGATGAAGCAGGTTGGCAAAACGATGTCACAGCAGTAAGAACGATTTGTGCCGAGTTTGATATTCCTGTGGCTGTGGAACGATCGCAATCCGGCAACGGCGGGCACCTATGGTTTTTCTTTGAAAACCGGTTACCCGCTGGGTTAGCCAGAAAGTTTGGCGCCGCCCTTTTGACCTTTTCCATGAACAGAAGACATGAAATACATTTCAAATCATATGACAGATTGTTTCCCAGCCAGGACACAATGCCCAAGGGAGGTTTTGGCAATCTGATTGCTCTGCCATTCCAAAAATCCGCAAGGAAGAATAATAATAGCGAATTTATTAATGAAAGTTTTGAATCCTACCGTGATCAATGGGCATTTTTATCGTCAATTAAAAAGATTTCTGAAGATCGAATAGAAAATCTCATACAGGATCTTTGTCATGGCCATGAACTGGGGGTTTTGAAAATCGACGAGGAGGAGACACAAAAGCCATGGGAAACACAACCAATCAGCCGCCTGAAAAAAAGCGATTTCCCGAGGAAAATCGACATCGTGAAAGCAAATATGTTGTTTATTCCAAAAAACAATATTTCCCAACGGGCATTGAACCGCTTGAAGAGATTGGCATCTTTTAAAAACCCAATGTTTTACAAGCAGCAAGCCATGCGGTTGTCAACGTACGGACACCAAAGGATTATCTCGTGCGCGGATGAAACAACGGACTATCTGTGTTTGCCAAGAGGGTGCGAAATTGATCTGTTCGCTGAATTAGAGCAATATGGCATAGATGTTCGCCTTATCGATAAGACCCATGGCGGGAAAAGAATTGATGTAGCGTTCAACGGTCATTTAAGAGATGAGCAGCCCCTGGCCCTCGAACAGCTATTGCACCATGATATCGGAATTCTCTCAGGAACAACCGCTTTTGGAAAAACCGTCGTAGCCATCAAGCTGATCGCCGAAAGAAAGGTCAATACGCTTATCTTGGTGGATAGGATCAGTTTGCTCAAACAATGGCAGGAAAGGCTATCTGATTTTTTAATTATAAATGAAACCTTGCCGAAAATGGCTATTGCAGCAAGCAAGAAAAGAGGGCGAAAGAAAAAAGCAAGCATCATTGGCCAGCTAGGTGGGGGCAAAAAGACCCTAAGTGGTATTGTGGATATTGCTCTTATGCAATCTCTAAGCCGGATGGGAGAGGTAAAGAATTGTGTTAAAGACTATGGGATGGTCATTTCTGATGAGTGTCATCATGCTTCCGCTTTCAGCTATGAAAGTATTCTGAAAACCACAAATGCCAAGTATATTTATGGCCTGACAGCCACGCCGACACGAAAGGATGGGCATCATCCGATACTTTTTATGCATTGCGGCCCAATACGGTATCGAGATAATGCAAAAAAGCAGGCCGAGAAAAGGCCTTTTGATCATTATATCATTCCACGGTTTACGTCCCTGAGAATACCTTTGAATAGTATTGAAAAGGAAGTTTCTATCCAGGAATTGTATTCTGAAGTTGTTGATAACGGCACCCGGAATCAGCAAATTGTCGAAGACGTTTTAGACAGCTATAACCGTGGCAGAAACTGCATTATTCTAACATTAAGAACCGCTCACGTTGAATTGCTTGCGAAGAAATTAAGAGAAGAAGTCCCGGATGTTGTGATGCTGATGGGTGGAATGGGCTCAAAAACAACACGGGAGGTTTTTCAACGCATCACGGACACACCGGCAGATAAAAATCTAATATTAGTGGCGACAGGGTCTTTTATCGGAGAAGGCTTTGACGAACCTCGTCTTGATACGCTGTTTTTGGCTATGCCGATATCATGGAAAGGAACACTCCAGCAATATGCCGGAAGACTTCATCGACTGTTTATTGATAAAAAAGAAGTGCAAATCTATGATTATGTGGATATCCATGTAAGGATGCTGGAAAGAATGTATCAGAAAAGGCTTACAGGGTATGCCTCGATGGGATACAAAGCAAAAAGCGAGGATATCATGTCAGCATCATTGGATATTATTTTTGATAAAGATAGTTTTTTGCCTGTTTTCAACAATGATCTCGCCCGCGCTAAGAAAGAAGTCTTAATCGTAAGCCCCTTTGTTAGGAAAAGGCGCTCCATGCAAATGATACAGCACTTGAGAATTGCCCTCGATAAAGGTATCCGAGCAATTGTTGTGACCAGACCGGTAGAGACTTTTAAAACCAGAGATCGAGTTACTTTGCAGCGAGTATTGGAAATGCTAAAAAACAACGATATAAGTGTTGTTTTTAAATCCAATATTCATCAAAAATTCGCAATCATGGATCAAAAAACTGTTTGGTATGGCAGCATCAATCTTATGAGTTACGGCGGTGCTCAAGAAAGCATCATGCGCATAGAAAGCTCTAATATCGCGAATGAGTTGATTAAAAGTATAGAAAGCCCATAGACTCTGAAATGTGGTAACTACAGACAGCAAAATACAAGTGAAGCGTTTTGATTAAAAAGTCGTTCGCTGAAAGAATTATCGTGCAGATGATGTTTGAGTTGAAAGAGTCAAGATAGAAATATTAATATTTTATGGAGATGTCATTATGGTTTTTTATCCTCCTGTAACAATTGCAAACATTATACAAAAGATTGATTACCAAACATTGCTTCTCCCAGCAATCCAACGGGAATTTGTTTGGAAGCATAACGATATAGAGCTTTTATTTGACTCTTTAATGCGCGATTATCCTATAGGTTCACTACTGCTTTGGAGGGTAGAGGGGTTGGCAACCAAGTGCGCCAAGGAGGCGACATGAAACTCGAAACCTTTATTGCGGGAAGCTTGCAGCAGCGTTATCAGTACAAGAGCTTCGAGCCGGGGCGGGTCAATCATGAGTGGCTCTGGGAAAACGCCACCATTAACACATTACTGGAGCAGGCCAACAGGGCGTTGGGGGAATTGAACGCATTTTCCCTGATCGTGCCGGATATTGATCTTTTTATTGAAATGCATGTTCTCAAGGAGGCACAGACCTCCAGCAGGATCGAGGGCACTCGGACCGGTATGGACGAAGCCTTGATGTCGGAAGAACAGATCCAGCCGGAAAAGCGCGATGACTGGCGCGAGGTGCAAAATTATATTGATGCCTTGAATACCGCCATTACTGAGCTAAAAGCGCTGCCGCTTTCGAATCGTCTACTCAAACAGACCCATGCCATCCTGATGCGCGGCGTACGCGGTGAACACAAGCAGCCCGGCGAGTTTAGAACCAACCAGAACTGGATCGGTGGTTCAAGTCTGGCCGATGCAGCCTTTATCCCGCCCAACCATGAAACCGTACCCGAGCTGATGGGCGACCTGGAAAAGTTTTGGCATAACGAGGAGATCACCGTCCCGCACCTGGTACGCGTGGCTATCAGCCATTATCAATTCGAAACCATCCACCCCTTCTTAGATGGTAACGGCCGTATCGGACGGCTGTTGATACCTCTGTACCTAATCAGCCACGGTCTATTGGCCAAGCCATCGCTATATCTCTCGGATTTCTTTGAACGCAATCGGGCAAGCTATTATGATGCCCTGATGCGGGTAAGGTCCAGCAATGACTTGATCCACTGGATTCATTTTTTCCTTAATGGCGTGGCCCAAACCGCGATCAAGGGGCGGGATGTGTTTCGTCAAATTCTTACTCTGCGTACCGAGGTGGAGCAAACAGTGTTGAGCCTTGGCAAACGGGCTCATTCTGCTCGATCTGCCCTGAACCTGCTATACCGAAAGCCCATCATCAATGCCACAAATGTGGAACAGGCGCTGTCAATCACTACACCGACAGCCAATTCGCTGATTAAGGCATTGGTTGAATTGGACATCCTGGTGGAACTTACCGGTCAACAGCGGTGGCGGTCCTATGCCTTCGAACGTTACCTTAGCCTCTTTTTAAGTTAAGGATAATGCGTTTTCTTTAACTTAGACACAGGCAAAGTTAAAGATAGGGAACTTAAATATGTCACAGACCACTGAAAAGGCATTTGAAACCTACGTGACGCAGATGTTATTGGCCAATGGCTGGCATCTGGGCTCGGTATCCGAATGGCACAAGGAACAGGCGCCGAGCCATTCGCCAATACAAAAAAGATCGCAAGCCTCGGGATCTTACGCTCCTTGATATATTGATAAATTGAATATCAAAAACCGTCCCGCAAGCCCATTTTCAACTGAGGCAAGGAGAGAGGCTGACAAAGATAGTGCACCTCCTGCTGAATTGGGAGACGAATTTAGGTCTTTTCTATTGTTAATATAAAATGTTATCTCGGTCCGACCCCAGAGGCAGAATTATCGCACCAGTCTTTCTGTGTGGGGTCCTGCAACTCAACCTGAAAACTCATCCCAGCAAAGGTCATAGCTTGTGCTCCTACCGCCGCCTGGATTGGGGCGAATGACGCCCTTTTTAACAAGGTCTGCCAGTTCTCTTTGAGCCGTTGCCCTGCTGACATGGGTCATGCCGGCATATTTTCGATTTGTCAGGCCTCCTTCAAAACCACCGGGACCAACATCGAGTAAACGATTTATGACTTTGCTCTGACGCTCCTTTAACTTAGTCTGAGCATAATGCTTCCAGAACCGGGCCTTTAACATTACATTGGACAGGAGCTTGTTTGAGCTCAGAATAGATCTGGACATGCATTCCAAAAACCATTTCATCCAATCGGTTAAATCACATTCTCCTATGTTGGTACGTTCGAGAACTCTATAATAGTCCTCTCTTTCTGCCATGATCTGTGAAGAGAGGCTATAATATCTTGTCGACAGATTTTCATCCTGTGCCAGGGCCATCTCTGTCAACGCCCGGGCAACTCGTCCATTGCCATCATCAAAAGGATGCACCACCACGAACCACAGATGGGACAAGCTAGCCCGAAGAAGGCCGTCCATTTCTTTACGACTTTCCTCCCACCAGCAGAAAAAACGGTCCATTTCTTTTTCCAAACCCTCTGCCGGTGGCGCTTCGTAATGGATTAGTTCCCTTCCAATAGGACCCGATACAACCCTCATCGGCCCATTACGATCATCTCGCCAGGATGCAACTTGGATCTTGTGCAGACCTGAATAACCAGTGGGAAATAGGGCCGCATGCCAACCGAACAGTCGTTCAGGCGTCAACGCCTGTTTAAAATTCTGAGTGGCATCCAGCAATATTTGAACGACCCCATCGGCCTGTTGATTTTTTGTCGAGACCATACCGGCTGTCGGCAAACCAAGACGTTGGGCCACTGAAGATCGAACTGCTTTAGGATCCAGACGCTCCCCTTCAATTTCAGCTGTTTTCAGGGCTTCTTCGATCAACACTTCAGCTCTTGCTTGCTGCCTAACATCGAACCCTAAATCTTCCATTTGAGTCAACAGCGAACCCTGTTGGAATCGACAAATGCCTAAAAGTTTGAGAAGGGCTGCATTGTCCCAGCGAAACTCCGGCCATGACGGTTGCTGCCAGATGTATTGCGTTGTTTGAGTCATTTCACACCTTTTATCAGCTCATATTTTGAGGCGATAATAGACTATAATTGACTCATTGGCAATGTTTTTTTAACAGTGAATGTTGGTATTTTGTTTGAAACCTTGCAAACCATCACAAAAAATAACTTGCAACCTTCACCCAAAAGGTTAATATTGTGACGCAATTTTCACCTTGTAAGTCGATTTTTTTATAATCAAATGGAGTGATGATGGAAAAATATACTGAAAGATTTTTCGCTGCGCCTACTGACAGCTTCTTTATATTCGGTCCAAGAGGTACAGGCAAATCTACCTGGCTTAAAAAGACTTTCCCGGATGCCTATCTGGTAGACTTGTTGGATGACAGTACATTTAGGGCTCATATTGCCCACCCAGAACGGATCAAACAAATAGTCAAAGCGAACCCACGCACAAGGTGCTATATTATTGATGAAGTCCAAAGGGCGCCGGCGCTGCTGGACAGCATCCACAGTTTGATCGAAGAATATAAAACCCATCAGTTTATCATGACCGGCTCCAGTGCCCGAAAACTACGCCGTGGTAGTGTGAACCTGTTGGCAGGCCGTGCTCTCTTAACCCATTTCCATCCATTTATGGCTGCTGAATTAGGTACCGACTTTTCATTAGATACGGTCCTCCGAAACGGCCTGATTCCTTTAGTCTTCTCGGCAAGATCGCCTGACAAGACACTGGCAACCTACATTGCCCTCTACCTGAAAGAAGAAGTCAAAGAAGAGGGGTTGGTAAGAGACATTGGCGCTTTTGCCCGTTTTCTGGAAGCCATCAGCTTTTCTCATGGCAGTATTTTAAACCTCAGTAATATAGCCAGGGAGTGCCACGTTTCCCGAAAAATTGTCGAAAACCATCTATCAATTATTGAAGATCTATTATTGGGATATAAACTTCCCGTCTTTGCCAAACGCGCGAGACGCGCAATGACGGCACAGCCTAAATTTTATTTATTTGATGCCGGTGTTTACTACCATTTACGCCCTAGGGGGCCGCTTGACAGCTCCGATGAAATTGGGGGAATGGCTTTGGAAGGTTTGGTTTTACAGCACCTTAAAGCCTGGTGCGATTATTCGAATGATCAAGTGAATTGTTATTTTTGGCGGTCTCGAGGAGGGGCAGAGGTTGATTTCATATTGTATGGACAGCATCATTTCCACGCTTTGGAAGTTAAGAACGCAAAACAAATTCACCCTAAAAGCCTTAGATCACTTAAAACGTTTCAACTCGATTACCCAGAAGCGAGTGTGATATTGTTATATCGAGGAACAGAGAAACTGATGGTTGATGGAATTCTTTGTTGTCCGGTTGATGATTTTCTTCTTCAACTTAAGCCGAACCATTGGCTAAATGGAGTCAATAATGTCAAAATCCGTACGTAAAAAGATAACAAAAGGTATCCGTACTGGAAAGTTGCGCATCGCCGATCATTGGAATGCCATCAGCATCATCGCCAAATCTCAAGCCAACCCCCTGAAAGCTGTGGCCGAATTTGTGGAAAACAGCATTGACGCAGGCGCAAAACAGATCGTCATTGTAAGAGGGAAAAAAAAGGGAGAATTCTACCTCAAGATCAGTGATAATGGTGAGGGCATTCCAAAAGACAAACAAGGACTTCCCGATTTTCGTCGTGTGGCAACACATATTTGTGATTCTATAAAAAGACAGTTCAAGTCAGAAAGAGCGGATGGGATTCAGGGAGAATTCGGTATAGGTCTTCTTAGTTTTTGGACGGTCGGCCATAACCTAAGCATGACCAGTTGCAGTGCTGATGGGAAAACCTACGAAATGACCATGGCTAAGGACTCGCCTGATTTTACTGTCACAAAGAAACGGGTATTGCTCCCCTTTAAGGGAACAGACCTGATGATCTATCCGCTACTTCCTGGATTGCGGTCTTTGACGGGTGAAAAGATTCAGCGATATCTCGCGTCCGAACTTCGTGACCGGATAAAGTCAGCTGAAGTAACGGTAAAAGTCGTTGACCGTACAGGCAGAAAAGAACTTATTGTTGTCCCGCGACAATTTACCGGACGACTACTCCATAACCTGAAGCCGGCCAAAACTGTGCATGGCGATATCTATCTGGAGCTTTATCTCACCGATCCGGGCGTCTCAAACCGTATCGGGTTGTATCGGCGCGGTACGCGGGTATTACCGTCAATTACTGAGCTCGAACACTTCCAAAAAGATCCTTGGGCGGCTGGGTTCCTGCAAGGCATTGTGGATGCGCCGTTCTTAAATCTCACACCGGGGACGCGTCTCGGAATATTACGCGATGACCGTTTTGACACTTTTTACCGGGCAATGGAACCCGTCGAAAGTCATCTGCAGCAGATTGTCGAAGACCAGCGTAAAGCCGAAGAAGAGAGGTCAAGCCGTCGGATTTTACGCAGGGTCCAGCGTGCTCTCAAAGAAGCGTTTTTGCGACTTCCACAAGAGGAATACGACTGGTTTGACATTCATGCAGGAAAGCCTCAAAAAAAGCCGGGAAATCTATTTACTAGCGACCACATGCCCGGTGGTCCCCGTGAACAAAATAATCGGGACGAAGAGAATTCCCGGAATGATCAGGCGGAAGATGACAACGGCACCGGACAAAAACAATTTTTTGAATATGCAGGCCCCCTGTTCAGCGTATTAATTACTCCAAAATCAAGTGTCGTATCTGTTGATAAACGCAAGAAATATAGGGTTGTTTGCAGAGACCGACCGCGAAGGATCGTTTTGGAAAATCTGGAATATCTATGGGAGATAGTGGAAGGAGAAGGCCAACTTATAGAGAACAGCAATGAATCGGTCATCTTTGCTGCCCCAGCGGAACCCTGCCTGACCACCTTGAAAGTCACAGTTCGTCAGTCTGATACCGCCTGCACCGATGAAGCACTGATAACCATCACGGACTCACTTTTGGACCAATCATCAAAATCCGGAAAGAAAAATAAAGGACTGCCCGGATATACTTATCGCCGGGCACCAGGTGAAATGTGGCGTTCACGATTCGATATCGAAAAAAATGTGATTGTTATCAATAATGGCCACAGGGATTTTGTATATGCCGGCAAACAAAAGAGCCGCAAGCTCCGTTATATTTGCCGCCTGTTTTGTAAAGAGTTGGTCCGTCACAATTTTCCGGGAATGCAAGTGGATGAACTTCTTGAGCGGATGATCGAGCTATCCTTATATACGGAAGAACACTTGAAATAAACTATTCTTTGTTGCTTCGAATACTGAACGACTAACACTACCCTATAGTTGCATCCGGATTCGGATCAAAGCATTTTCACCCGGTATAAACAAATTTCCTGCTCTCTCCGGGTGTCATAACAAAGAGCAATTATTTGTTTTACGAGGAGGACTTGTATGAGTTCTGCAAAAAAAACAGTCGGCAAAGAGCGAGAGCGTATTAACAAACTTAAACGAGCCTTTGCCTACAACCTCTTTTACAAGCAGGGAGTCACCACCAGGACCGCAAGCCTGAATGATTGCTATCTTGCAGTTTCCTACACGCTCAGGGATCGGATGCAGCATCTCTTTGTCAACTCAGCGGAGGCGTTGCTGGAAAAAGATTCCAAGATTGTCTGTTACTTCTCTGCAGAATTTCTCATGGGGCCGCACCTGCACAACAACCTGGTTAACCTTGGTCTTTATGATGAATTTTTTCAAGCTGCCGAGGAAAGCGGCCTGGACCTGAAAGAGATTATCGACCATGAAGAGGAACCGGGTCTCGGTAACGGCGGTCTGGGCAGGTTGGCAGCCTGTTACCTCGATTCACTCTCCTCGCTGCAGATTCCGGCCATCGGCTATGGTATCCGCTACGAGTTCGGCATGTTCGACCAGGAGATTGTTGATGGCTGGCAAAAGGAACTCAGTGACCGTTGGCTGCATCCCGGCAATCCCTGGGAGATCAAGAAACCGGACATGGCCTGTGATGTCGGTTTCGGCGGCCACACTGAAGTGTACCATGGGGAAGAGGGCAACAGACGGGTACACTGGATTCCGGCCCGGGTGATCACCGGAATTCCCTACGACACACCTGTTCCCGGCTTTAAGGTCAACAATGTTAACCTGCTCAGGCTGTGGAGCGCTGAGGCGCACGCCTCCTTTGACTTTGAAGACTTCAATACCGGTGACTACTACGGCGCAGTAGAAGACAAAATTAATGCCGAAACCATCACCAAGGTCCTCTACCCCAATGATGAACAGTTCCAGGGTAAACAGCTGCGGCTGGAGCAACAATATTTTTTCGTATCCTGCTCCCTGCAGGACATGATCCGTATCCACCTGCTTGTCCACGACAGCCTGGATAATTTCTTTGAAGACTTCCAGGGCCAACTCAATGATACTCATCCTTCCGTTGCCGTACCGGAGCTGATGCGCCTCTTGATGGATAAGCATTTTTATGATTGGGACAGGGCCTGGGATATTACCTGCAAGACCCTGTGCTACACCAACCACACCCTGCTGCCCGAGGCCATGGAAAAGTGGCAGATCGATTTGTTCGGCATCCTGCTTCCCAGGCATTTGGAGATTATTCTTGAGATCAACCGTCGCTTCCTGGATGAGGTACGGCTGAAATACCCCGGCGATGAAGAAAAGATAAATCGAATGTCCATCATTGACGAATCGGGTTCCAGGTACGTGCGGATGGCCAACCTGGCCTGCATAGGATCCAAGGTCATTAACGGCGTTGCGGCCATGCACACTGAGCTGTTGCGCAAACACACCCTGGCCGATTTCAATCACATGTATCCGGGCAAGATCCGCAACGTTACCAACGGCGTAACACCCCGTCGTTGGATTGCAGTGAGTAACCCCCGCCTGACCGCGCTGATCACCGAGGCCATTGGTGAAAAATGGCTTACCCATCTCGATGATCTCAAGGAGCTGGAAAAACTGGCCGACGATGCTTCATTCCAAGATGCCTGGAACACGGTTAAGGAGGACAACAAGCGGGATGTTGTCGCCATGGTTTTGAGGAAGCTGGAATTGGTTGTTGATCCGACGGCCATGTTCGACGTCCAGGTAAAACGGATTCACGAGTATAAACGCCAGCACCTCAACGTGCTCCACATCCTCACCCTCTATAACCGGATCAAGGCCAATCCGGACATGGACATCACGCCCCGCCTCTTTGTCTTCGGCGGCAAGGCTGCGCCCAGTTACTTTATGGCAAAGCGTATGATCAAGTTGATCACCTCGGTTGCCCAGGTGGTGAACAACGATCCCGACGTGCGCGACCGACTGCAAGTCCTTTTTATTCCCAACTACAATGTCAAGATCGGCCATGTCGTCTATCCCATCACCGACCTGTCCGAACAGATTTCACAGGCCGGCATGGAGGCCTCGGGAACCGGCAACATGAAATTTTCCATGAATGGAGCGCTTACCATCGGCACTTTGGACGGGGCCAATGTGGAAATTCGGGAAGAGGTGGGCGCTGATAATTTCTTCCTGTTCGGCCTCAACGTGGACGAGGTCATGACATTGCAGAGATCCGGCTACCGCCCCATGGATTATTATCAGCGTGACGAAGAACTCAAGGGGGCTGTCGACCTGATTGCATCTGGACATTTCTCGCATGGTGATCGTGAGCTGTTCCGACCTGTTGTCGATTCGCTGCTCTATAACGATCAGTACACACTCTTTGCCGATTATCGGTCCTATATCGACTGTCAGGATCAGGTAGGCAATATTTTTCAGGATAAGAAGAACTGGACCAGAATGTCCATTTTGAATGTAGCACGGATGGGCAAGTTTTCCTCTGACCGGTCAATTATGGATTACAGCAGGAAGATTTGGGACGTAAAGCCCTTTCCTGTTGAGTTGAAATGGCAGCGACTGCCGGAAGACGGCGTCCTCTTTACACCCAGAAAGTCGGGCCGGGAGAATGGAATACTATGATTGGATTTATCCTTTGAAGAAAGGGTGTTGTCAAATGACAACACCATACGAACCATATAGGAAGTAATACGCTGTGTAAATGACATATAAAAAAGGAGAAAATTAACATGAGAGGTAAACTGGTAATCATTTTATTGATCGTTTTATTGGCAAGCCCGCTAGCAGCTCAAGAACTCACAGGAACTCTTCAGCAGATTAAAAAATCCGGTCAAATTAGAATCGGCTATCGTGTGTCTGAACCACCCATGTCGTTTTTGGACAAGGACGGCAACCCGATTGGCTATTCTATTGATCTTTGTAAAAATATCGTAACTGAAGTTGAAAGCAAAATTGGTGCGGACGTAAAGGTTGAATATGTTCCCGTAACAGCTGAAGAGCGATTTAAAGCGCTGGGCGATAACAAAATTGACATTTTATGTGGTTCAACTACTAAAACGCTTTCCCGTAGTGAACTTGTTGACTTTACGCAACTGACATTTGTCACCGGCGCTTCAATAATGACCCTAAAAGATAATAAGGCTCTTGATTCTTCCGGTCTTGATGGAACGAAAATTGGCGTCGTGAAAGCCACAACGACCGTCGTCGCATTAAAAAAACTAATTAGCGAAACATCAACAGATGCTGAAATTCTCTTATTCAATTCAGCAAAAGAAGGCATCGATGCGTTACGAGATAAAAAAATCGATGCCTTTTCTTCTGACCAAATCGTACTTATAGGTATAGCTTTAAAAGCGCATGACCCAATGAGCTTTGTGATTAAGCCCCATGTGTTCACCTTCGAGCCTTTTGCACTTGCCGTAAGGCGAAATGATTCAGACTTTCGTCTTGTTGCAGATCGTGTGATTTCCGACCTTTATCGATCAAAAGAAATACTTAAAATTTATGACAAATGGATTGGCAGGTTTGCCCGACAAAGGCTGCCAATATTCGATGCATTGATCCAACTTAATGCAACACCAGAGTGAGAATAGTGCGGACAGGAGAACATCCTTAAAAACATCAAAAAAATTATTTAGTGTCCGTCCAGAAATAGGGATTTTCGCGTTCTGCCAAGGCGGGCGCCGGATTTAACCCGGAGGAATAGCGTGCTATTTTGAGGAGTTAAATTATGGCGCCCAACGCCGGCAGGGCGTGAAAAGACCATTTATGGATGGGCACTATTTAACGATCTTTTTGTCGTGCGGGTCATATGTCATGCGACACCGTTGGCAATAGAGT
>QMMS01000091.1 GCA_003647375.1 Deltaproteobacteria bacterium | reverse complement strand
CTCGTAAATCCGCTGTTAATTCTCTCGTAGCCGCGCTGCTGCGGATGGCGGCATGAAACTTTTTAGGAAACTTCAGTTAATCTTATATATCGCCTTAGAAGAATATTTGCGGGTCTGAAAAGGTGGTATTAAGAAAACGTATTTCGTACGGGACGGCGGAAATGTGCTGGTATCCCTCATAGAGGGCGTAGGGTCATCAACGACGGAGGATGGCCAGACCTTTTATTTCTGGCAGGACGACGATCTTCGAAACATGTTTTTAAAGCATGGTCTTAAGATCTTCGATTTTCACAGGAATGCTTTGAAAGTTAATAGTAGGGATAAGGGTGGCATTCGGGTTCTGTATAGACTTAAACCTGGGTGGACATTTGAACAGGGGGAGAGCAGGTTTTATTGATACGATTCGATGCCCCACCATAGTTCCCACCGTTTTCTGCTTTTGGTCTTTAACGGAACCTCATTGTACGGCGGTGAAACGGCATGCGGCTTGAATAAAAAAATGATCCCCGGGGGACTCCTCACCGGAACCGTATATATGTATCTTAATTTGTGATAGTTTCACATGGTGAAAACGCTTATGACTGATGCCACTGTAAAGATCAAAATATCGGATGAACTATATCAAAACATTCGAGAATACTGCGATAAAAATAGCCTTCGATTTATCGATTTTATTGAAGACTCCCTGGAATCAGCAACTTACCGTGATGAGCTCGAAAGACTTGTTATTGATGAAACGAAAATTAAGGAAAGAATTGAAAATGAACGGGTGGAATCAATTCAGCGAGGGTTCATCCGAGGCGTAATGGCTACAACGTTCACAATGCGAGGATTTTCTGGCCTTGGAGAAGCTTTAACACCGAAAGAAATCAAAAAGCGATATCATTTCATTCCGGTTCAAGGTGAGCAAATAAAAATGTTTAAGTAAGTATTACTCAAGCATGGAATGCAAAGCCAAACGATAGCTACATTGCCTGGTAAATAACCAGACCGTAGACATACTGGAAGAGATGTGCAAAGCTAGTCTGGAGTTTAGACATGGATGAGTATAAGAAATTATTTTCTAATATTGGCTCTAAAAATGAATACATCAAGATTGCTGTATTGCTAATCTTCGTGATATTTATTTTGTCATCAATCCTTGGGAAGATGGCTACAATTTTAATCGGGGTAATCGCACTATTATTTGCCTGTATGGGAATTGTCTATACGCTGAAAAGAATTACATCTGACCGCACAAATAAAGATAAAGAGCATTGATGATGAAATGGGGTCAAGCGGTTATTGGGAGAATGATACCGTGTCCATTGAACTGATAACATTGAGTGAAAACACAGCGGGCAAGCCTGGGTTTGCATCCGAATGGGGATTAAGTATTCTGGTCAAAACAGATGAAACAACAATCTTGTTTGACACCGGTGGCCGGGACGCTGCTGTGCGCAATGCCGACCGGCTCAATATCGATTTGGGTTTAGTTGATAAGATTGTTATCAGTCACGGTCATGCCGACCATACAGGCGGTCTGGTAAAAGTTTTGGAACGAAAGCACCCCGTAGATGTGATCGCTCATCCTTCTATCTGGGATTTGAAATATGTGAAGAGACCTTACGAGGGGCATCATGCCTTTATTGGTATTCCGTTTAAACGCGAACTATTAGAATTTTACGGTGCGAATTTCATACTAAGCAAAGAACCCTATCAGATAAGTGATAATATCTTGACATCTGGAGAGATTTCAATTGTGACGGATTTTGAATCCATCGAACCAATTTTTTTTACAAAAACAAATAATACCTACACCTCAGATTCAATTCCGGACGACCTTGCTTTGGTAATCAATTCACCCAAAGGGCTGGTGATTATATTAGGCTGCGGCCACCGTGGCATGATCAACACAATTTACCATGCGCGCCAGATCACCGGTGAAAAGCGTGTACACACTATCATCGGCGGTACCCATCTTTTCCCCAAAACAACGGAACAAAGAACGCAAACAATCAATGCGCTTAAAGAAATCGGTGTAGAAAGAATCGGTGTTTCCCACTGCACGGGTTTTGAGGCATCCCAGATGCTTGCTGAGGCGTTTGGCGATCGATTTTTCGGGAATCATGCCGGGAGTGTTATCAGTATAGACTAACCGCCGTATCCTTTTTAGAAATCCAAAAAATTCAAAGGAAAATAAAAAAATGACTTTACGAATCAATCCATTGTGGTGGCCGCTTATGGCGCTTTTGTCACCGGTTCTTGTACCTGTATTACTGGCCAAAAATTTCCGTTTTAAAAAAAATCAAAAACATGCTGCACGGGTTAATCAAGAACGTATCGGCAAAGCAAAGCACTTAGATCTTCCCGCACTTAAATCGCTGGAAGTGTCAGTATTGCAGGAGTGGGCGACCGAGGAAGGTTTTATGGGTGAGCCAGGGGTCTCTTACCTCTTTAAAACTGACCAAGGCTCTTTGCTTCTTGATGTTGCCTTTGGGCCTGATCGGGAAAGCCTGGCCCATAATGCAGGAAAGATGGGAATTGATTTCAGCAATGTTGATGCCTTGGCTATCTCACACCTGCATCCTGACCACATGGGAGGGATGAAGGCATTTCGTTCAAAGGTGCAGAAAGTATTGGTGCCGGAGCAATTGGGAAACCCGGCCGGCAAACCCTGTTATCTGCCTGACGAGGTAAAGACACCCGGATTCAGCAACGAACTTGTCACAGGACCAAGGATGCTCACAGCAGGAATCGCTTCCACCGGCCCTCTTGCCAGGAGTCTTTTCTTTTTAGGTTTAACTGAAGAGCAGGCCCTTATAGTAAAATTGGAGGGCAAGGGACTTGTGATTTTTACCGGCTGCGGTCACCCAACAATAGAAGTAATCCTCAATATGGCAACCAGTCTTTCTGATGACCCGATATATGCCATAGGAGGAGGACTCCACTTCCCTCTCACCAGCGGCAGGGGTTCCTACGAGGGTTTGCCGGGAATCAAGTTGCAGATGATAGTGGGTACAGGTAAACCCCCTTGGCGGCGAATATCCGATCATGACCTGAGCAACACAATAAAGGCCATCAATGCCGCAGGGCCAAAGTATGTATTTCTTTCTGAGCACGACACCTGTGATTATTCGATAAAACGGTTTAAGAATGAACTTAAAGCCGAAACCAAAGTTCTAAAGACTGGTGCAACATACAGGATATGACTGCAAATAAAATTCTACAGGGGTTTGCTTATGTTTAAAAGAGTAACTGAATCCAAAGCCGAAAACCTTACTTACAGTATCCATCTTTCCTGAGTTTTTTTAATCCAAAACAATTTCCTAATTCACATCCTTTTTGCACATCTTTACATGCCTGATCATAGTTGTTCATGATAAACCAGAGGAATCCTCGGGAGACATAGGCTACAGCATATTTAGGATATAATTCAATGGCCTTGCTATAGTCCGAAATAGCCTGATCGTAGTTGCCTTTGCCTTTCCAGGCGATCCCTCGGTTGTAATAGGCACCAGCGGCTTTTGAATTTAATTCAATGGCCTTGCTAAAATCCGAAATAGCCTGATCGTAGTTGCCCTTTTTACCCCAGGCGGTCCCTCGCTTCCAATAGGCTAAAGCATTTCTTGGATTTAATTCAATGGCCTTGCTAAAATCCGAAATAGCCTGATCGTAGTTGTCTTTTATATACCAAATGTACCCTCGAGTGTAATAGGCATCAGTGGCTTTTGGATTTATTTCAATGGCCTTGCTAAAATCCGAAATAGCCTGATCGTAGTTGTCTTTTTTACCCCAGGTGGCCCCTCGATTCCAATAGGCTACAACATTTCTTGGATTTAATTCAATGGCCTTGCTAAAATCTGAAATAGCCTGATCGTAATTGCCTTTGCTTTTCCAGGCGATCCCTCGATTGTTATAAGCTTCAGCATATTTAGGATTTAATTCAATGGCCTTGTTCAAATACTCCAGCGCACCGTCTGGGTCTGTATATTTACCCTCCTTAACCAAAGCCAGTGCTTTCTCGTTTAATTCAGAAGCGGATAGACTTTGAGACGATAGTTTAAACTGGTTCCTTAGTGTTTCCTTTTCTTGTTTCTGTTTTTCTGGAGATAGACTTATTAGTTTTCGATTTTCTCTTTCGAGCTCTTCGATTCTATCCAAAAGCTCCTTTTTATGCTTTTGGTCGGCCTTATATCTATCTAAAAGACTGCGGTCTTGAAGAAGTGCTTTTACCCTTTCATCAAGAATACTGGTATCTACATCTACTTTTGTTTCAATAATAATACCAAATGCATCTTCTGAAGCATAATTTTTTTGGGAAACAATTTCCGCTTTCAGCACACCTGCGGCCAGGGCAAGAATGTCATCACTTTCCACTTCATGTTCTTTTACAACAGTCATTGTTTCAAGATATGTCCCTGCAATTTCCAGCACTTCCCGTTTCGCCTTGGCAATAGCTGCGATGCGTGCGTCATCAGGAGACTGACTTCCACCAAAAGGCTGTTTGACCGTATGTGTGAAGGTTTTTATTTCAGCGTAGGAAATACATGGAAGCAGGATTAACAGCAGTATTAAAAAGCTGGCTTTTCTTAACATGGTTTTTCCATTCAGTTTATATGTTTGGTTCTTCTCCCGAGTAGTTGGGAGAAAGGGTCCCAGGGGTCCAGGATTCAAGGATTCAAGTGTTTGTTTTCCAGGGATTTGATCATCGCTTTCAGCATTCTATCAATATTCCCGATCTCCTCTTTTAATTCCTGAAGACCCTTTTTATCCACATAATCCAAGTCGCCAGATATCATCGTTTATGCAAACAAAGCTTATACGATTTTTTGCCAAACGTTTAACTCTTTATAATTTTTAAGCATTGAGCGCTGATGCTTCACTTCGTGTCACTCGAACCCTTGAACCCTTGAATCCTCGAATCCTTGGATCCTTCATTTAGATCAACTCTTTTGGAGGTGATCCAAACGGCATAACCCTTTGAATTTATTATTGGTGCCCCCGGCAGGAATCGGACCTGCGGCACATGGATTAGGAATCCAATGCTCTATCCACTGAGCTACGGGGGCATATAGGAATGATATTAAAGTGTTATGCTTCACAACCCACCTCTTTTTTTTCGTCAAATTGATGGATTGTAACCAAATTGTTGTTCGGCTGAAATCGTGAAAAAGCCTTATGCCAATCTTCGCGTCTTTGCAAGCTTTTTTCCAGGTTTTGTCAAACCGTTTAACCTTATTATTTCCAGTTCGATTTATAAAAAAAATTAGAAACACCCCACAGTTGAAAATGTAGCAGCCTTAGGTTATGATAGAAAATAGGTTCTATGTGTTGTTTAACCCCAATGTTGCAAAAGCCGGAGGGCTTCAGAGCCAAGGCGTCAAGGATGAAGCTGTAGTCGTTTACCGCGAACCCTTGACAACACCGGATCTGATGTCCTCCGGCGTTCCCGAAGGGTAAACAACATGGCAAACTCAACTCCATCCTTCTTGTCCGGTCGTAGTTCAAAGAGTGAAGTCGGATGGATACACCAAGGGAAGTATCCGGAAAATGATGCTTTTATTATGATATCGGCTATAATAACGGTCCATTAACTATCCTTTGCCATGCTGTTTATGCAACATTGGGGTCAACTTTGAGGAGAGATACCATGTACAGCAATTTTTTCGGCTTCAAAGAGCGCCCTTTTAAGCTGCTTCCGGATCCGACCTATCTATTCTTGAGCAAAAGCCATGAAGAAGCCCTGGCACACTTGAAATACGCTATGGGGCATGGGGATGGATTTGTTGAAATCGTCGGAGAAGTCGGCACAGGCAAAACTACGCTGTGCAGGGTTTTTCTGGATCGGTTGCCTGATGACACGGAAGCTGCCTATATATTTAATCCCAAACTGGATGAACTTCAGCTGCTCAAAGCCATTAATGATGAGCTCGGCATCGCTTCTTCAGCGGATAATACAAAAGATCTGATCGATGATCTGAACGCCTTTCTCATGCAGATGAAGGCGTCTGATAAAAATGTAATATTGATCATTGACGAGGCCCAGAACTTGAGTATCGACGTTCTGGAGCAGTTGCGGCTTTTATCCAACCTCGAAACTACGCGAAGCAAGCTTCTTCAAATCATTCTGGTGGGACAACCCGAGTTGGCGGACATGCTGGACTCCCATGAACTCAGACAGTTAGGTCAACGGGTGACCCTGAGCTGTTACCTGGCGCCGCTTACTTTTAAGGAAACCTCTGCTTATATTGAACATCGATTACAAGTCGCCCGCACAAAACCAGGGCGTATGTTCTCAAAAAGCGCTTTAAAGGAGATCTATAAGTATACCGATGGCATCCCCCGCTTAATCAATATCATTTGTGACCGCTCACTTTTGATTGCCTACAGCCGGAACCATAATAAGATATCCGGCAATATCGTGCGCCTGGCGATTCGTGAATTGTCGAGCCGTGGTGACCTTCGGAAACGGTTTCCTTTGAAAAAGCGTACGACTGCGGTGGTCGCGATTGCAGTAGTGGCTGTTTTAAGCGTCTTCTTGTTGCCGGGCATTGTTCAACACAAGGCCGGGCTGGTTCCATCGGCCACGTTGCCCGACACTGTTTCAGAAATCAGGGATAAGCCTGCTGCAGTTTTTTACCCGGCAAATCCTGAAAAATTAGAAGCCGTCCCGGAGGAACCTGTGCGTGCCGAGGCAGTTAAGACTGTGGCGCTGGAAACATTCCTTGAACAGGCAGATCCTGCTGCAACGCGATACAATGCGATGATGGAACTACTATCCCTGTGGGAGGTTGATAATCATATACAACCTTACCTTGAAAACATCCAGGACGATAACGCATTTTTTAGTCTGGTAACAAGGCAACACGGTCTGGAAATCCAGGTGATTGAGGGCAATCCGGATTTGGTAAGGAACCTTAATCTACCGGCTATTTTTAAGTTTGAGAGCCCTGATGCAAAACTGCCGAGCTACTTGACGTTAGAAAAAATTCATGAAAATCAGGCCACCTTCCGGGCGCAGGGGGTAGAGACTTCCGTTACAATTTCATATGATGCCCTGGCTGCCCAATTCAAGGGCACGGCTTTTGTTGTGTGGAAGAATTATCTGAGTTTTGAAGGCACTCTGCCATTAAGTCATCCCAGGGGTTCCGTAATTATGCTGAAGATGATGTTGCGTGATATCGGACACGAGGATGTTGAGTTGACATCGGAATATGACAAACGGACACAGGCAATTATTATGGAACTCCAGCAAAAACACGGCATCGACGCAGACGGATTTGTGGGGCCATTGACCAAGATTGTACTTTATAACGAAAAAGATGATATCTCGGCGCCACGGCTTGTCGCTTATGAACGCCCATTAAATGAACAGCCGTAAAGGATGATAAAATTTGAGTTCGATTCTTGATGCTTTAAAAAAGCTGGAGAAGGAAACATCCCCGCAGCATTACCCGCTGGCACCTGCAGGGGCAGGCAGAAAAGTTTTTCCCTCAAAAAGCGCCATCAGGATTGTCGGGGTCGTCTGCGTATGTATCGGAGTCATCGGTTTCGCGGTTTATTATCAGAGGAGTCCCGAAAAAACGCCCGAACCCCTTCCTGGGGATGTTACACCTGTGGTAAAATCTGAAGCACAGGAAACGCCAAAACCTGTGGCAGCCCTGGATGAACAGAAAACGCCTTTCCCATTGCCATCTATGTCTCAAGATCGCATATCGACAGCCTCCGCAGGAAAGCCGGAAACAATAGTTGCCGGCGATAAAACCACAACGAAACCGAAATCGTTGGAGGACGGAAATCATACGGGTGAGATCAAAGCCGAAAAAAGACGGGTTGTCCAATTAAAAGAGGCTCAGGAAGAAAGTCCGGTGGCGGGTAAGGCATTTCAGGAACCGGCGTCACAATTATTAACCAAAGAAAAGGATAAACTCGATTCAATAGATGTGTCATCAAAAAAAGTGCTTACCCGGAAAAAGAAACCTCTGCCGATGGACCGACTCGAAGGCGTCAGCTTTAAGATACAGGCCATTTCATGGGGAGAAACCCCCCAGGAACGACTGACGGTAATTAACAATAAGGTTCTGCGGGAGGGAGATAGCCTCGAGGGGTATCAAATAAGCCACATTAATCCTGATGATATTGTGCTGCGTCGCGGTGATAAAACGTACCAGCTTGACTTTGGTTTGAAGGGGTGGCCTTGATCCGAACATTTCATGAAACTTGATGAGGAATTCTTTTTGATTTTTTGGTAATATATTTTATCCAAACTATACAGGAGGTCAACTATGAAGGAATTTGATGTAGCGTTGAAAGCGGTAGCGGAAGGCCTGAGAACTATGGCGCAGGGAATGGAGAAGATAGCTGAGAAGATAGAGGAGAGCACACCAAAAAAACAGGCTAAGGAAAAACCTGTACGCAAGGCTAAGAAAGCGCCGGCTAAAAAGACGGCTAAAACCGGAACTGCCTCCGATGCTGTTCTGGCTGTAATCAACAGGTCAAAGAAGGGTGTCAATAGTGCGACCCTTGCGAAAAAGACAGGGTTCGACAATAAAAAGATTGCCAATATTGTTTTCAAGTTGAGGAAGCAGGGTAAGATTAAGAGTGTCGATAGGGGCGTCTATACAAAGGCATAGGCTCGCGTAAAAATAACTTCACATTTTTGCATCTCAGCTTCAGCCCATCTTTGGCCGATGCCTCATTCCCAAAATCCGCGAAATAGCTCGCTATTCCTGTGGATTTGCTCATTCGGATCAGCCAAACCTGAACCAAATCTGAACGCTAATTCTGCTAAGTTATTTTTATGCGAGCCCATAGGTGTCGTTCTATCACATCAAGATCTATAAACCTCCTCAAGCAGATCCCTAAACCACGCTGGTTTTTGATAGAGCACATAGATGAGCATAAAGGTAGCTATTGGTACAGGAATGACTATATCGGCCACTGCCATGGCTATTAGAAAGATAAGAATTTTTGTGGTTGTTTTCATACTACAGCCTCGTCTTTGTAAAGGAATTCATGGTTGCCATCATGGGTGCGGCAACATTTTTCCTATGCAACAATTACGTCCTTTCATTTTAGCCTCGTAAAGCGCCTTGTCGGCCAGCCAGATGAATTTGTCTTCCGGCAGCGCGTCACCGGGAAACCCGCTGCTAGCCCCAATCGTTACCGTAACATGGTCGGCAACTGGCGTCTTGTGTCTGGTATGAAGCCGGCAGATGTTATCCCGGATGTCTTCGGCCAGGTGCAAAGCGCCCTCGAGCATTGTGTTGGGCAAAATGATGACAAATTCATCACCACCATACCGCGCGGCCATATCCGAGGGTCGTTGAAGGGTGGAATTGATGGTCTGGGCGATATCCTTGAGGCATTGATCGCCTTCGAGGTGGCCGTAGGTATCATTATAATCCTTGAAGTAATCTATATCACAGAGCAGCAGAGCCAACTCACCGTTTTCACGTTTCAGACGTCCCCATTCCTGATGAAGCAATTCGTCAAAATGGCGTCGATTGGAAACATTCGTCAGGCCGTCAATCCGGGCCAGAACCTCAAGTCTTTTGTTGGCCTCAAGGAGATCTTCTTGTGCTTTTTCGCGTTCGGTGATGTCTTCCATGACAATCACTTGGGTATCCTGGTTGTGATTGGACGCCACAACAGATACATCTAAAAGCCGGTTGCGAACCGAAATCCTGATATGCCGGCCGGTGGGATCGGTGTTTGATGCCGAGGCGTTGATCAGGGGGGAAAACAGCTCATCCGTGTCGATCTGGAAAATTTGGGATACATAACTGCCTAACATGATCTCAGGGGGCATAGAAAAAAAACGCAGAGCCGCTGGATTGGCATAAATAATACGTTTGTTTTGCTCAATTTCGAGAATTCCATTGGATATGCTGTCAAGCATGATGCGAAAATGGCTGTTGATCGTCAATAGTTCATTGGTGATATTGCGCGGTGAAAGGTCTTTTACCCCTAAAACCCGGTTGCCCAGTGTTGGATCCCACAGCAACTGGGGGGTATCTAAAAATTTGTTTATGATGACTTCCATTTCGGCAAACGCTACTTTGGCGATACAGAGGTTGGCGCCTAACGCTACCGTATTGATTGTTTCTTCGGCCGCGATGGCGGAAATAATCACGATGGGCGTTGTTTTGAACTTTTTTTTGCTTCGTATAATACGACACAGCGCCCGCCCGTCTATGTTGGGCATTACCAAATCGACTAAAAACAGATCAGGGGTGTAGCTTTCGAGTGTGTCAATGGCGGTGACGCCGTCACCGGCGGTTACAACCTGCAATCCGGCTTTCTCAAGTATTCTGGAGAAAAATTTGAGCATAATCGGATCATTATCAACTGCGAGGACTTTTTTCAGTTGAGTAACAACATTTGTACCACTATGCGTATCGGGCATATGACAATATCCTTGATTGGGGTCTATTCCACCTTCAGCACCTGGCCTGGAAAGATTTTATTCCTGGGAGTCAGCCCGTTAATACGCAGAAAGTGCCCCAGAGACATGTTGTGGCGTTGGGCGATCTTGTACGGGCTGTCACCGCGACGCACGAGATATTGGTTGGTGCTGGTCGTGGCGGGGCTTTCATAGCGGTATTCCGGTACCGTCAGGCGCTGTCCTATGTAAAGGTTGGTTCTTTTCAGGCCATTCAACGCCTGGATCTTCTTTGTGGTGGTTCCATACCGTCGGGCAAGGATCCAGAGTGAATCGCCGCTGCGCACCTTGTGGATAGTGGTCTTTCCGGTAGGTTTTTTTACGGCTTTGTCTGCACGGACTATGACGGTTCCCCGTTGGGGGATTTTCAATTTTTTGCCGATCACGATAAAATGTGACGAGCGGAGATTATTGGCCTGCTTAATACGCCGGACACTGGTTCTGTATTTATCGGCAATACCGGAAAGGGTCTCGCCCGATCGGACGCGATGGGTTACGTAGGCTGGTCTTGGCGGATGCGAAACAGGGATGCTGCCGATGGATGCCAACAACCGGTCGGCCTTTGCCGGTGGCACTTTCAGGAAATAGTTTTCCGGAGGCAGGATGTTGTAGCGAAGCTCGGGGTTCAACTCTTTCATCACTTTACTGGATTCCCCTATTTTGCCGGCAATGTCCGTCAACTGAACCTGTCTGGAGACCTCTACGATTTCGAAATCAAGAGGGGTGTCCGGCACAACCGACCCGAGGCCGTATTTGTCGGGATTATTGATAATATGAACTGCGGCCATAAACCTGGGGACATACCGGGCTGTTTCCCTGGGAAGCCGTTCATACAGGTCCCAGAAATTATCGAGATAATTGATATTCTGGCCGCGGATGACTCGCAGGACCCGACCCTCTCCACAATTGTAGGCCGCAAGCGCCGTTATCCAGTCTCCAAAAATACCATGCAGCTCTTGTAGATAGGCAATGGCGGCATTGGTCGATTTAGTGGGATCGATACGCTCATCGATATATTTGTTGCGTTTCAATCCGAATTTATAGCCGGTCGATGGAATAAACTGCCAGAGACCGAGGGCCCGGGCTTTGGACAGGGCTTTCACCTTGAACCCGCTTTCTATGAGGGGCAGCCAGGACAACTCTTCGGGCATTCCGGCTTCTTTCAGCCTGGAAAGGATAAAGGGTCGATACTTACCTGACCGGACAAGGGATTGCTTGAAAAAATTCTTTTCCCCGCCCTGGGTAAAAAGCCGTATTTCAGCCTTAACGTGGCGGTTCATTTCCAATGGAATAGCGTTGTGGCTACCATTTGCCACCGTGTTGCGTGAAGCGTAAATTTCCAGAATGCGTTTGGATATCAGGAAGCGGAGATCTTCCTTCTGCTGCATCTGCTGGGGGGGCTGGTCTTCGAGTTCGATGTCGAGAATCAGGGAATAGGCCTGGTCCAGCGCTTCGAGGGCATTTTCTAATTCTCCCTTTTGCCAGAATTCCTGAGCGGCTTTGCAAAAACCAAGTGCCTCGTCAAGGAACATCTGGGTCGTTTTTTGGGGAGGTGGTGTTTTATCGATTACCGGCTCCGGTATTTCCGTGTCGGCATCTTCCGGCAGAGCCTCGTCTACCTGGTATAATGCCTGCCTGTCTTCGGGTTGTATTTGCTGCGGAGCGACGGTGCCGAATTCCTTTTCAGGGATAATCTCGTCAACGATGTTCGTTTCTGCAAGATCTGTATCAACGGGGGTGTCGGGGGGGAGTTCATCCAGCGTTTCGTCAGCCTCTTTATCCGTCGGCAAGGTGCTTTCCACGGGAACTTCGGGTGGTTCGGCCACTGGATCAGGGGGCGTTTCCGGAGAGACAGCGTTATCTCGCAGCAGTCCAAATTCATTGGCGGACGCCTGATCAGGCGGAGCGTCAGGCTTGGGCGCCAGTTGCTGACAGCCGGCCAGCAAAAAGGTCAAAAGGAACAAGCTCAGAAGGTATCGGCAACCCTTCCATGCCTGGTGCTTGTTATGGTCTGTTTCACGTTTCATATTAGATTCTGGAATCGCAGAAGTATACAAGAAGGTTATCTCTGTCAAGGTTTTATCCCAAAGTTGAAGGTTAATTTTTTGTTCTTCTCCCAAACCAGTGGGGAGAAAGGGTTCAAGGGGCCTATGATTCAAACATCACTAAGCTTACCCGCTTAGCGGGTAGAGACTCTGTCTGTGTGGAATTCACACCATATGTTGTATTATGCTATCCTATAAACATACACTATATAGGGAAAACAGTATCGTATGTCAAGCCAAATACAGCCGGAGAACCGAGACCTCGAATAAAGCTTCAAGATAACCCGGATAAACCGGAAAAGAAAAAAATCTTTTATCACGAAATCACGAAAGTACGAAACCACGAAAAAGACCATGGAAATTTTCGTGTTTTTCAGATTTCGTGTTTTCGTGATTGCTTTTATTGTTTTTGCCACAAATTACACTAATTTTACAGCTAAGGAACTAATCGCTTAGTGAAAATTACCTGCACCAGCAAAATATTGTCAGAAAATAACGGAAGAGGCTTGATATTCAAAAATTAAAGCTTACTGTGATAAATCAGGGCTCGGGCAAAAATGACTTCACCTTTTGGCATCTCAGTTTCGGCCCATTTTGATTGTCCTATAATATAAGGTCGAAAATCGCTCAATTCAGGCAAAAGTATTTTGAAAATCGAAGAAAACAAGCAAAATTAAAACATAAATGATTGATTATAGACTATATCATGGCATAATCACTCATAGGTGAATATAATTGAACAATATTAGGGTTGATAAAAATAGTTCTATAAGATACAAGTCACTGTTTTGAACCACAACAACGGGTGCGTTCGTTGTCGCATGCTACGGGATTAGCAGGCAAGTCATAACGCATAAATCGTTTCTGTCTGGCGGCAGTTAATATATACTTTCAACAGGCTGTAAATATTAAAAATGTGCCAGCGTAGCTCAGCTGGCAGAGCTACTGATTTGTAATCAGTGGGTCGGGGGTTCGAGTCCCTCCGCTGGCTCCATTTTAAATCAAGTTGTTACTGCATCGCCGTAGCGGTCAGGGTGGCTCGCTTTCGGTGATCGGATGTTCAATAGTTCAGGTGGGGTTCCCGAGTGGTCAAAGGGAACAGACTGTAAATCTGTCGGCGAAGCCTTCGGAGGTTCAAATCCTCCCCCCACCACCAGCCAATTTGTGAGTTGTATGTAGGAGATTTCGGTTATGAATCGGGGTCGCAAAGAACTACACGGCTTCTTCCTGGACGCATTGTCTGCAGTTTGAAGAAACGTTGTTGTTTCCATGCCCTGTTTGACTGAAAGTTTACCGATGTCCGAAGCGGGAGTAGCTCAGTTGGTAGAGCTTCAGCCTTCCAAGCTGAATGTCGCGAGTTCGAGCCTCGTCTCCCGCTCCAAGCTGGTGTCCGTCCAGATTGTGGATGGAGACAAGTTAAACTTGCAGAAGACTGGGCCATTAACAGTTGACGCTATGGTTCGATATCCGCCCACGTAGCTCAGTCGGTAGAGCGCTTCCTTGGTAAGGAAGAGGTTCATCGGTTCGATTCCGATCGTGGGCTCCATAGTATCGTTAAACGAATTCATTTCAGCATCATTTCAAAACTCATGGGAGGGTGAGAAGATGGCAAAGGAAAAATTTGAGCGAACCAAGCCGCATGTAAACGTAGGAACGATAGGCCATATTGATCACGGTAAGACGACTTTGACAGCGGCGATGACCAAGCATGCCG
>QMMS01000090.1 GCA_003647375.1 Deltaproteobacteria bacterium | reverse complement strand
TAATTATTTTGCGTTCCATGAGATAATCTTTGACAGCCAGACCCGTTGCGGTACCCACACCCGATACAAAGGCGAACATACCAGTTTCTTCCTGGAGCTGCTTGACACCGGCCATTGTTTTGGCCGGGTTGTAGCCATCGTCAAAATAGTGGAACACCAGTTTGCGGCCATGGATGCCCCCTTCGGCATTGATCATCTTGAAGTAGGCATCAGTTCCCCGGGCAACGGCTCCCCAGGGAGCAGCCGGACCGGTCTGGGGCCCCCAGTTGCCGATGTGAATTTCCGTGTCCGTGACACCTTCTCCGGCATGGGCGGCCAAGGTAAAGCCAAGTATCATCACCATCACAGCAAAAACGCATAAAAGATTCTTTTTCATTCTTTTTCTCCTTTTTGTTATTTGTTATTTGGTGTTTAGTGTTTGGTGTTTGGTACTTAGCAGTTAAGTGGTTTGGCTGCCAAAAACAAAACACAAAAAACAAAACACCAAGTCACACTTTCTTCACATAGTGCCTGGCAAACAAACCACTGGGTTTGAAGCACAGCACCAGGACGATGACAACAAAAGCCACCACGGATTTGAATTCAATGGATACATATCCGCCGAAAAGATGTTCCACCACGCCCACAATATAGGCGCCGAAGACCGCTCCAGGCAAGGAGGTCATACCTCCCACCACGGCGCCGGCGAATCCCTTGAGCATGGGGTCCCACATCATATAGGGCTCCACTATGACCGGCGCAATTAAAAGACCGGCCACGCTTCCTACCATGGCCGATATGCCCCAGGTGATCATGCGGATCTGGTTTGTCTTGATACCCATCAATGCGGCGGCGTTTTCGTTCTGCTGGGTCGCCTTCATGGCAACGCCGATTTTAGAGAACCTGAAAAAGAGAAACAGAATCAGCATGATGGTCAGGGCAACCACCAGGGTCAGCATATCCAGAGTGCTGATGAAAATTTCGCCGATGACAATGCTGTCGTAAGTCGATATGGGAAAGGGCATGGAGCGCTGGTCGGCACCGAATTTCCAGGAGACAAAACCGAGCAGAAGCATCTCCAGACCGATGGTAATGATGATCAAACCCAGGACATTCGGTTCTTTGGCGCGCCGGAGGACGGCGAATTCCAGACCGCAACCCAGGAAAAATGCAAATATGAGTGTCGCGGGAAAGGCAATGTAATAGGGAAGCCCATAAGAGCTGAGTAACATGTAGGCGATGAAGACCGGCAGAAGCGCCATTTCGCCCTGGACAAAATTGGGGACCTCAGAGGTCTTGTAGATCAGTACCATGCCGAGTCCCATGAGCGCATAGGAACTGCCCACGGCAATGCCACTGAGAATCATCTGTAGAAAATCGATCATTGAAAGCCTTTTAAATTTTCATTATGAAAATATACTATTAAAATCATTTTGCGAAGCAACATGATTTTAATAGGGCCACATCTTCCAGTATTTCTTGGTTCGTATCCAGATACCGTAAATACCCAGGGGTTCAAAAAGCATGATCGCGATGAGGATCGATCCGAATACGATCATCTGGATATTTGAGACGCCTGTCATGGTAAAATAGCTTTCCGACAGGGCCTTTATCCACTGGCCAATGTAGGGTACTTCAAGAATATTTCTGAGCTGCAGGTCGAGTAGACCGAGTAAACATGCCCCTGCTATCGGCCCCATCATGGAGCCGAGCCCCCCCACCACTGCCATGGTCAGAAACATGATGGACATGAAGAGGCTGAAGAGCTCCGGTTCGATAAATCGCAGTACAAACGCATACAGGCCACCACCCACGCCTGCATAAAAGGCACTGACGGCAAAGGCCAGGGTTTTGTAGAGCGTCAGGTTGATTCCCATGGTTTCGGCAGCGATATCGGCGTCGCGGATGGCGATAAACGCCCGGCCGACTTTCGTGTGAACGAGATTGCGGGCCAGGACCGCCAGGAGGATGGTGATGGGAATCAAAATGAAATAAAAATCCTTATCGGTATTCAAATGCCAGGGACCGATGGTCAGTTCCGGGGCGTGTAATCCCTGACGTTCCCCCAGAAATTTAATTTTGCCGATAATCTGGGTGATGGTAATGCCGAATCCGAGGGTGGCGATGGCAAGGTAAGGGCCTTCCAGCCGCAAGGCGGGTAAGCCGAGTAGAAAACCGAAAAGGGCGGCAATAAATCCTGCTACAGGCAGGGCTATCAGGAAAGGAAAGTGTGCGTGGGTCATCAAGGCAACTGTTCCGTAGGCGCCAATGGCAAAAAAGCCGGCATGACCCATGGAGATCTGACCGGTGTAGCCCACCAGAAGATTGAGACCGATGACGACGATAACATTGATGGCCATGTAGTTGGCCACATACACGTAATAATTCTTGGCGACAAACGGAAATATGGCGAGTCCGATAACCAGAACACTCAGCCAGAAGGCGATGACACCGGATGTAAAGAACTGTACGTCCTCATAATAGTCCCTTTTCATGTCCATGGGTGGATTCTCCTGGATACCGGGTCAGCGATTGTTGAGACGAGACGTTTATTATCAATGGAACCCTGTTTTAGTCAAGAAAAAAGAATAGCAACTTCTCCCAAATGTGACTGTTGACTTCTGTTCATTTGCATATAAAATCGCTCAATTCAGGTTAAAATTATTAGGAGACGCTCCATGTGGAAATTGCTCGACAAAATACCCTACACCCTTTTAATCATGTTTCATGAAATGTTCGGGCTATGATGTTGCTTTCCACTGATAGCTGTTAGCAACCCTCGAACCCTTGTATCACCCTCAGACCCTTGAACCCTGAGATCCTTGTACCCTTCTGTCACTTTACCACCCTCAGCCGATGTGTATCTCTCAGCTTTTTCCACATCATCTTGATAAACACCATGGGCAGGTTTGACTTATCCAGGTTTTCCGTCTCGGCCGCCGCCACACATGAATGGTATAAAGTCGTATCTTGGGACCAGATATCGAGTTTTTTCTTGATGTACAGCCCCAGGGTTAATTGAAGGGGGGCGATTTCCTCTTCTCTCAAATTGGCCATGAGTGTACGATCCTTCAGGTGCATCTCATTGATAATGATGTCAACCGCCGCTGCCGCTGTTTTAGGCGGTAACGCGGTTTTCAGGGGCTGGGCCAGCAGTTCCTGCGCTCCCATAGGTTGGTTCATGCTGGTTTCTGTAAGGTTCAGGAAATAAACGGCCTGTAGAATATCCAGTGTTGCCGGATATATTTTGTGGTCCTCTTTTTCAGAGGGGCCTGTGACATGGAGTATGTTGAGGTCGTTGTCGATGATCCAGTCATTGATCAGGGATGCGGCGTTGAAGGCGCTGGTACTGTTCAGATCCACGTGAAGCAGCGGCGTGCTGTATCTTTGGATCGTTCTTGTGCTGTTTTTTACGTTGCTGGACAATATTCCATGGGAAAGCATCAAGGTTCCATCAGATTCCCTGATATTCTTTTTGAAGGTTTCGGTCCGATTGGTTGTGGGCATTTCAATCAGGTTGTACCTGTCTGCATCCATGCCACCGTGTCTGCCGGCTTCTTTGGGTATCCACCCGCCGTACGACATACCGAGCTTGATTGATGCATCGAGAGCGGCCCGCTCTGCGCCAGGCCTACCACCGGATATAATTTTTTCAATCATAATAGGGGACGCTCCTTGATAATTTACTATAGTTGTATTATAATAAATTCAAATCATTTTTTCTTGCGATTTTTTCTCCACGGCTTGCGGATTGGCTTACTGTCGGCTGAGATATTTTTAAACGTTTCGACAAATTCACCATGCTCATACCGAGTTCCCTCGATGCCCAGAAACATAATAAACTCCTAGCCTTTACTCGTGTGGGTTGTCTGCCTGCAGACAAAATATCTACCTTGTCGATCCCCAGAACTGCAGCCACACGATCGACAACGGCATCAAAATCGTATCCCCTGGTTTTTAATAAATATTTTCTTTCATATTCGTCCTGGCAGGAGAGTAGCACGGATTCGACAAAATCACTGTCACCCAAGATCCTCTCATCTCCCTTCATATAAGATTTTATTTTTCTCAATCCTTTGAGGGCATGCCATCCACCAACACTTCTAACGAGACCTCCGCCGACAAGGTCCGGTCTTTCTCCAGCAGATATTCCTTTTTGTATATATTCCCGATATCGCCGGCGCGCGGATGATAGCCCGCCAGCAAAAAATTTTAGGATATAATCGGTGGTCTGCCAAGCATTCTTATTTTTTCCCATTATAGTCGCATGACCGCTATATATGTATCGATCAAGTGACTTAAGATCCGGCACCACGCCGGCGCGGAGAGGATTCAAGTGAATATATCTTACAAGTTCTAAAAGATATGCGTCTTCCTGGCAAAGAATCGATTTAAATCGGTTCTGAAATAGATGGCCCGCACGACTATGTTTGCGATTGAAATAGACTGCGTAACCGGTAAGAAGGCGTCTCATGATAGTTGAAATCGAAATTTTTCCGGTTTTTAAAAGCAAATGGACATGGTTGGGCATCAATGACCAGGCGAAACAAATTGCTGCGTCATCCTTTAAGATATTTTCCAGTCGTTCAATAAAATTATCTCTATCGGCATTATCTCGAAAAATCGGTTTTCTTTCGATGCCTCTCAAAATAATGTGATGTAAGGCTCCGGGGGCGTCTATTCTTGATCTGCGTGGCATTCTTATTTCATTGCAGATCATTTTGAAAAAGTCAAGATATAAAGGTACGTCCCTAAAGTGTGTATACTCACCTCTACAATTTTATGCTTGAATTTATTTATAGACGGGGTAGAAGAGGTATTGATGTCAGAGGGAATATGCACATACTTGAACAGATACCCATGGATTTGCCTCTGGGGGAAATCAGACGGCAGCTTCACTTGAAAAAAGATGAACACTGGGATGAGGCTAAAGATCTCATTCAGACGGTTCTGCCGGATATTCAGGCAAAAGCGGTTTACCGGGTTTGCTATATCGATGAAAAGGGGGACGAAATCATTGGCATGGATGGTGTTCGTTTCCTAAGTCGGGTACTGGCAAAAAACCTGGCAGCGGTGGAACGGGTGTTCCCGTTTGTTGTCACCATCGGGAGCCATTATATGGCGCAGGCTGATACGCAGGAAGATCTGGTGGTGAAATACTATCTCGATGTGATCGCTAACGTTGCCCTCACTACCGCAAGAAAATATCTCGAAAAGGAGTTGCAGGCAAGGTACGGCCTCGAAGGCATGTCTTTCATGAGTCCTGGGTCTTTGCCGGACTGGCCGCTGGAAGAGCAGCGGTCTTTGTTTGCTCTATTTGGAGACGGACAAACCCCCATCGGTGTTTCCCTCACCAGCAGTTGTTTAATGATTCCGGCAAAATCGATTTCCGGTATCTATTTTCCCACAGAGGTTCCCTTTTTCAGCTGTCAGCTTTGTGATCGCAAGGATTGTCCCGGTCGTAAAGCCGTCTATGACCCGAAAGTTGCAGCGGAATTTGGCGAGTCATAGGACAACCTGGCGGTTGTCGGCTGTTAGCTGTTTGCACTTGGCTCTTGGATGAACCCATAACTTTAACCGAGAGTATGGCTATGCAAAGCAAAATATGGGTGATAGGCGATAGCCATACCAGGGCATTTTCATTTAATGACAATTTTATTCCTTTTTATATCGGTGGAGGAAAACAACGCTGTTTTTTAAGTGATCAACGCTTGTCTGATTTAATTTCAAAGGTGTTACATATTGTTAAAGAGGTTGCCGCTCAGGATTCGATTATTCTCTTTTTGGGAGAACCCGATACACGCTTTAATCTAGGAATCGGATGGAAACCTTGGAAAAGGTATTATCGAAAGATCTTTTTATAATGAAGAAAGTGCAATGGACAAGAAAAAATTAAGGGAGAACTTTAAGTTCAACGATAGATTTGGCTGTTATACTTTGTAATTTCAATTCTGGAACAGATCTGGTCAAACGGTTCGACCACCGGTGTTTTTTAGAGAACCGCGTTATTTTTTCATGGGCTGATCTGGTTTGGTCTCTTGCAGCAATCGTGATCCATAGTGACGCCTGAATTGGGTGGATGCGTATTTTTCAAGTTTCCAGTCAGGGACACCGCAGGCAGCGCAGGTAGCGTTGAACCATTTGTTTCGAAGCCACCTTGCAGCGCGGCTGTTTCTGGAGTTGTTTACCATGAACGTTTTGTTACAGTGCGTTGTGATACGGGCCTGGTCACCCATTATATCGATAGATTTAATACCGTGAAGGATGCCGCTTCGGGCGGGCCAGAGCTTTATCTTCTCGATCAAACGGAAAAGCTCGATCCGTTTGCGGTAAAATCGTTTGGAAGGTTTCTTTTGTTTTTTCATATTATTCTGCTTAAGGCATCTACCAGCATAACTGCCACACCGATCTGAAGCGGGTCATGGAGGATTCTGTCGCCGATGGCCTCCATGGCTGACTTGTCAAGGCCCATGGGCATACCGGGAGCACTGATGATCGTTTGGGGCTTGATATGCTGCGATAGAATGAAATTGCTTGCCGGGGATGCATCGACGATGAGTTCATGTTGATGCAATGCCGGATCAAGATTGTTCAAAAATTGAACAACAATATCCGGATCGTTGTTGAATTCTGCTGATAACGGGCCATATGCCGCGGGTTCGATGTCGTAAACGGAGATCCGGGCCCCTGTTTTCAGCAGGGCTTTCACCGCACTCTGCCCCACCGGTCCGCATCCCAGGACAAGTACCTTTCGATCCTTCAAGCTGCCTGCCATGAGTTGCAGACCTGTCACAAATCCCCTGCCGGTTGCTACGGCATTATCCACAATTTTACGGTATCGCATGTCAAGAGCGATAAAACGATCTTCATCGGCGAACATGAGTATGTCGGCATTCTTTTCCACAGCTTCGGCAATACCCGCAGCATCTGTTTTCTCGGTCACAAAGGTTTTGCAGCCAAGGTGATTGGCGATATCTGATACCATCGGACAGAACCCTTTTAATACGCCGCCACCCGATGTCATGGGTATTACACCGACAACCGTATGTTTCATAGATGATTGGACATCTTTTCCAGTTACCCCTATTGCCCGACAGGCAAGTTGCCATAGGGAGCAACCGGTTTTATTAATCAGTGACGATTCGTATGTGGGCAGGTCTCCGGAAATGCCTTGAATATCCCCCGTTGTCAGCCTGGTCACCTGAATTATCCTTTCAACTTTAAGAATTGTCAACGTGATGGTTTATCGGGTAGCGGTCCTTGTAAGTGCTGAGATTGAAAAACTGCATAATACCGGCAATAACAGCCTCACGCTTCTCCCATGCCACGGTTCTATTTTCTGCAGAAATGATCAATGTCGCAACCCAATCCGTTCGATTTTCCGACTGGCAGGTGAAGGCTTCATCAGCGCCGAAAAAATCCTTTTCCAGGCGAAGCGGGCCCGCCGATGCCATGGCATGCTCACCTGTTACAGTCAATGTGTTGTCAGTGACCCTGATATGTTCGTATACCACACCCCGCTGGGCAACGTCGGTTTTTGCTACATTCCCAGGGGGCGGGCAATGTTGCTCTGCCAGAAACTGGAGCATGTTGATACCGGTCGAGGCATGTACGGTAACGGGTGTCTGGCTGGGCAGGCGCGCATCTATTTCAAGGACTCTCAGAACGTCGTTATCTAATATAACCTCAATGTCCATTAGTCCTTTCAATGCCAGGGTCTCGGCGATGACAGTGGATATTTTTTCAAAGTCCCCAATGATTTTTCGGGAAAGACCAGAGGGTGCCATCACCCTTTTACAGTCAAAGACCGGGTCCATTTCAAGTTCGGTTACCTGGAGGGGACAATAGTTTCCCGGGTAACCTATGATTTCCATGGAGTATGAGGGGCCATCTACAAATTTCTGAATGACCTGCTCCCCAGGTGCCGTTGCAAGATGGGATTTGAGTTGTTTTAAATCATGGATAACATATATTCCTTTACTGCCGCTGCCCCGGCTCGGCTTGACGATAACGGGAAAACCGCAGTCGGGATAGGGGACTGGTGCGGGAATATGAATACCGGCGAGAAGTCGGTCCGATTCGATCTTGGAGGATGTGATGGTATAGGCATCGAAATCGAACAAAATCGGCAACACGTCGTGCCGGGAGTAATTTTGGAGACACTTGAGAGCATCCTGGTTTTCAAGGGCCGGAATTACGAGGTCAAACGGTTGCAGAAGTCGCTCCAGATCGGTCCGGGTGGTAATGTCGGTATGTATAAATCGGTGGCAGAGGCCCGAAGCCGGTGCATGGGGTGCCCGATCGATTACCGTCACGTCCCAACCGGCTTTTCCGGCCAGATATGCCGCTTCAACCCCTTGAAGTTTTCCGCCGATGATGGCTGCCTTCATGCAATGTCCTGTTTAGGATTGTGTCTCCGGACGTCGTTTTGGCCGATGACGTGTTGTCGGCCGGCGATCCAGTGATTGTATTCTTCTTGGGTTGCCGTTTCGAGTCCGCAGGCTGCCAGTACTCCGGTGACCGCACTGACGGTTCTTTTGCTGTCTTCGATACCGAGGGACGGTCTGGCAACGCCGGCAAGACCTGCTCCCGGCGGCACAATGGACGTAACAATATTGGCGCCGGCATCCAATCGACGCTTTAATCCATCGATGCCATCTACGTCCAGGGAAGCCGGAATCATTCTGTCTGGAAATACAAGCCGCATGACTGCGGTGAGGATGGTTTCCCGATGGGCTCCCACAGGAGCGTTGGCTGCCATGGGCGTACCGGGTTGGGGAATAAATGTCATGGCCCGGATTTGATCGGCCTGCAGGTCCTTCATTGCCGTCAGGGAATGCGCCAAGTCATCCAATGTTTCGCCGACACCGCAGAGCAGGCCCTCCTCTATCAAGAGACCGTTTGCATGTGCGTTGATTTTAGCTGCCATGCGGGTATCGAAATTCTGTTTCGGTCTCAGTTCCGCAAACAGTTTTTGATTGTGGGTTTCCTGGTAGCACGCATACCAGGAAGCACCGGCTCTTATCAACATTTTCAGCTGAGAGGTGGTCATGACACCCGGGGATATCATAACGGGAAGGCCGGTCGTCTGTTTCAGCGATACTACCAGATCCAGGAGTTGTTCAAAACCGTCACTCCTGTCATTGAAAAGGAGCGGATCTTCCCCCATGGTCAAATCGATGAGGTGGACGCCGGATTTGGCAAGTCTTTGGGCTGCGGACAGTATGTCCGGCTTGGCTTTTCGATAGCGGGTGCTGTCAAGGTTCGAGCTGCGGAAGAAGCAGAAGCTGCAGTCGTTGCGGCAATACGTGCTGGTGTAGAGAAATCCATACAGAAAAATCCGTTTGCCGAAATATCGCCGGCGTATTTTTCTGGCGGTTTCAAAGAGCATCAGGGTTTCGTGTGGATCTTTTATATCGAGAAGATCCGTAATGTTCTGTCTGGAAAGGCTTGCGCCGTTTTCAGCTTTGAACAGTAAGTCCTGCAGATGGTAGTGTGGGTTTGACATTTTGCCCCGATGTCCTTTAACAACATGGTGATAGTTACCAAATATAAAGTAATTTTACCCTTAAATATTTAACCGGACGCCATCTAAATAAGCCAGGCTTCGACCGAACCGGGCAAGATTCCTGGATCGGTGGGATGCCATCAGAAGGCGTTCGAGACCGAAACCGATCCCGATCCAGGATTCGTTTATCTTCCATGGCCGATCCAGTGGATGGGGGCCCATGGCCGCGGAGGCGATTTCCAGACCGTCTTTTCCGGCGACAATATCGATGGTGTCGCCGTATATTTCCGAGGTCACAGTCTCAAACCGATAGTTCTTCACACCTGCTGCCGTTGCTACACGTGAACCCACATCCTGAATTCTTTCTCTCCGGGTGTTTTCGGGCGTACCCATTTCAACCAGATTCAGCATGGTAAACTCACTGGCATGCTTCGATCCCCTGGATTCTTTTCGAAAACAGGGTCCGATTTCAAAAATCCGCACAGGCCGTTTCCAGATGCGAAGCAGGTCGACAAGGAGGTAGTAGAGATGAGGCGCCAGCATTGGACGCAGACATTTATCTTCCTGCAGCCAGAATATCTGAGAATTGAGGGGGTGCTTTGAATCGATTGACATCTTTTTCAAAAGTCCCCTGGACATGATGATCGGGGTCGTTACCTGGGCAAAACCGTCTTGCGTCAGCATTTCGGCAAGTTTGTTTTCAAGCCGGCATAATTCAGGGCGGCGATGCGTGGTTTGAAATTCTGCCAGCCGGCGTCGCTGAGTAGTCACCAGCGATTTTTCCAGTGCCTGATAAGCTTTTTCACGCGCGGGTTCACCGTCGAAGCTTTTCTTCAATGCCGAGTCCGGGGCATTCAACTCATTCAAACGTTGTGTCTGTGTTTGTGTCCAGGGGATCATGGTGGTTTTAGGTGTTACGTTTTAGGTTTTAGGTGAGCTACGAGCTACGAGCTAACAGCTATGAGCTAATAGCGACAACCGTCAGGTTGTCCAATGACGCGCGAATCGCAAATGTCGCACGAAGTGCTAATGGCGCCCGTAGGGCCAATGACATTCGAAGGACAAGTGACATATTATCCTGGCGATTAAATAGCCAACTTCGTCATGCCGGACTTGATCCGGCATCCAGTGTTCTTCTGGATTTCCGCCTTTACAGGAATGACAACCTGCGGGTATTTATCTGCCGGAGTAATAAAGCTAAGTGGCGGGGAGTACGGGAGTTGCACCCGTCTATGTGGATTTAGAGTCCACACGATCTCATTACGATCCACCCCCCGCGATAAAACTGTTAAACGGTATTGCTGCATGCTCAAGACCCGCTACCTCGAGCCGGGTCTCTATTCGGGCGGAATGCCGTTTTCATCCCATCCCTGCAGTTTGAAATAGTCTGTCAACATTGTCTCGAATTCTTCTTCTGTTAGTACCTGGCCTGTTTTCTTGATCTTTTCATGAAAACGTTTGGGCAGCCGATCATCTTCGGGTTGCAGGCCCTCCCTGAGATTGAATTTTCGAATCAGGGTGCTGATGACTGATGCCTTGTTTTTTAAATCGGCTGTCGACACCGTCAGGCCGGTGGTGTTGTAAATGAGATGCTCCAATGATTCCCATGGATAGAAATCCCTGTAGAAGCGACAGAATATAAGTGTGTCGAACAGGGTCAGGCGGTGCTCAAACTCCAGGAAAAGTTTTGCCTTGCCCTCTATCTGATCCGGTTTGATCATGCCGCTCAGTTCCGGTTTATAAAAGGTAGATCTAAGATGGCAGGCCCCACGATCCGAAGCAGCATAAGCGAGACCCATCCCTTTCAAGGCTCTGGGATCATAACCCGGAGGCTCCATTCCCTTGACATGTACGGCAATTTCCTCCAAGCCCCATTTTGCGGCAGCGTATTTGATGCCGCGGGCCAGGATATCCCCGACACCCTCTCTTTTGGCAATCAGGCCCAGCAGGTGGGCGATGGCATCCACATCGCCATAGTCGATGTCATGGACCACTTTTCCCCGCCGGACCGCTTCGATGGTGAATGCACAAAGGTTACCGGCTGAAATGGTATCCATGCCCAGACGATCGCAAATATCATTCAGATAGGCGATTTCCTCGATACTGTCGATCAGGCAGAGTCCGCCGAATGCGTATATGGTTTCGTATTCCGGCCCCTCCAGTTTCAAACCGGCGTGACGCCCTTCCAGAATGGTCGTTTTTCGACCACAGGCCAGAAAGCATTTCAGACAGGCACTCGGTTTGACATCACACCGACTGTGAAAGGCATCTGAATTAATTTTGTCCCAATGCTCGAAGCTACTCTGAGACCAGTAACGTGTCGGAAACGCCCTGGCTTTGTTGACCGGATCGACCATCTGGCTCGTTCCCTTGGTCTTGTAGGAAATTACCGCGGGGTGATCTTTGTTTTCCCTGGCCATGCGAATGGAAAACTTTCGGACCTCCTCAGGGTCATGGAGCGTTCTTTTTCGGTCACCTTGAAAGAGGATGGCTTTAATTTGCTTGGATCCCATGACCGTTCCGACGCCGGTTCTGCCGGCCGAACGCCAGTAATCATTTTTAATAACCCCAAATCGTACCAGGTTTTCAGCGGCTGGGCCGATAACCACGGCACCTGGCTTGCGAAACCCTTCCTCGGTACGTCGATATTTTTCCAGAACCTTGTCTTCGGTCTCATAGGTTTCTAAACCCCAGAGGTCTTGCGCCGGAAAAAAGCGGACCTCATCAGGAAAAATTCCCAACACAATCGGCTTAGCGCTTTTTCCCGTGATGACAATGGCATCAAAACCTGCGGCATCAATGGCTTCCGCTGCTTTGCCGCCGGAATAAGATTCCGCATAAAACCCGGTCTGTGGTGACTTTGTATAGACACCATAGCGACAGGAGCCCCAGACAGGACTCCCTGTAATAGGTCCTGTGGCAAAAATGAGGTGGTTCTGTGGGTCCAGCGGGTCGATTCCCGGCGGGTTCATATCGTAAAGGAGATAGGATGCCAACCCTTTGCCACCGAGGTAGGTTTCCAGGAGTATGTCGTCAACCGGCACGGTAGTAAATGTTTTTTCAGTCACGTTAATCGTGAGTATCTGATGATAAAATCCCTTCACATTAGCAATTCCTTGGCCTTGCGTACACCATCGCTTGCATCCTGGGCATAGGCATCTGCACCGATTCGATCTGCCCATCGTTGGGTTACGGGAGCACCGCCTACAAGGGTCTTGTATTTATCCCGGATACCGGCTTTTTTCAACTCCTCTTCGATCTGTTTCTGTACGGCCATGGTGGTGGTCAAAAGGGTGCTCGATCCGATGATGTCGGCCCCGAATTTTTCAGCCTCGTCAATAAATCGTTCGATGGGTGCGTCCCTTCCGATATCCAGTACATCGAAGCCATTGGCTTTGAATAGTGCCACGACTATGGTTTTCCCAATATCGTGTACGTCGCCCTCCACCGTCCCCACCAGAATTTTCCCGGATACCGTTCCCTTACCGTCTGGAATGGCGGCATTGATGATTTCCGTGGCTTTTTCCATGGCCGAGGCGGACATGACCAGCTGGGGCAGAAAAAGTCTACCTGTTTCAAAAAGATCGCCTACTTGATTGATGCCGGAGATAAAACCGTTGTTCATCAAGTCCAGAGGATCTATGCCTGTGTCGATCCCCTTTTTGGCGGTGTCAACGGCTTTGTCAACATCACCTTTCAGAATGGCTTCCATGGCTTCCTGGTAAATTATTTCAGACATGTTAGGTTCCTTTCAAGCACGGGTTAGGAGAATGTCGCTTTCATTCACGTTAAAACACAAAGAGATCTGCCCGGTATGCCTTGAGGAATGACATACAGTATTCATCCTTGCCGGCAAGGGCTTCAGCGGCAATGATATTGGCCATCATTTTTTTATCCAGTGGGTTGACAATGGCACCATCGAGTCCCTTGGCAATGGCCATGCTCATGAATGTCTGGTTCAGAAATTTTCTGTCGGGCAGGCCAAAGGAGACATTGGAAAGGCCGCAAACCGTGTGAATGCCTTCGAATGTCTTGACAATCTGTTCGATGGCGTTCAGAAAATCCATCCCAAAGCTGTTGGTGGTCGAAACCGGTTGAACCAGTGGATCCACATAGATATTTTCCAGGGGGATATGGTTCTGCAGGAGGCCGTTGACCAGTTTGTCTGCGATTTTCATTCGATCCGCGGTTGTCTCCGGCATACCTTCGTCGCTCATGCAGAGAGCCACTACCTTAAGATCGGTTCCGGCTATGATCGGCATCAGGGTGTCATAGCGTTCTTTTTCAAGGGATATGGAATTGATCATGGCCTTTCCGTTATGGGCTGCCAGCGCTTTTTCGATGGCTTTGGGATCCGGACTGTCTATACAGCAGGGTTCATCGACGGCCGCCTGGACGGTCTTTACCAGCCATTCCAGGTACTCGGGTTCTTTGCCGACAAAAACACCGGCATTGACATCAATAAAATCAGCGCCGGCTTCGGACTGATCTCTGGCGATCTTTGCTATGGTTTCCTGGTCCTGGTTTTCAATGGCTGCAGCAATGGCTTTTCTACTTGCATTGATCAGTTCTCCAACAATTAGCATGGTGAGCTCCTATTAATTGATTTATTGTTCGATCCATGGGGCTTTCAGAGAAAAATTATGTCATTTTTATGAAAAAGCCAAGAAATAAAATGTGGAACAATGTCAGAAACATTAATCCAGAGAAAAACATGAAAGTATCCAGGTGCTTAAGAAAAAGCAATAAGCAATAAGCATTAAGCCGCTTACCGCTTACCGCTTAC
>QMMS01000089.1 GCA_003647375.1 Deltaproteobacteria bacterium | reverse complement strand
GACAATGTAACGATAACGGCCGAACTGATCACTCCCATCGCAATGGAAAAAGAACTCAGGTTTGCTATACGTGAAGGCGGTCGAACCGTCGGTGCCGGCGTGGTAAGCGAAATAATCGAATAACGGCGAAGGAGTTTACTGGTGAGAATAATAGTTACCCTTGCATGTACCGAATGCAAAAGAAGAAATTATACAACTACGAAGAACAAAAGGACGACACCGGATAAGCTGGGATTCAATAAATACTGCCGATTCTGTCGCAAACACACGTTACACAAGGAAACGAAATAGCGTGATCAGCGAGATTCGTGATAATATTTATGATAATTCGCCCATGCAGGCCAGTAGCTCTAACGGTAGAGCGTCGGACTCCAAATCCGGGTGTTGGGGGTTCGAATCCCTCCTGGCCTGCCAGTTTAGGGGAGAGAACAGCAACCTAATACGCAAATTTCAGCAGTGAATGAATCGATGGGGTGCTATGCCTCTTTGATGAATGTTCACTTTTTCAGGAGACCAATGGGACGGTTAAAACGGAAGAAGACTTCGGGTCAGAAACAATCAGCGGCAACTGTTGTGAAGAAAGCGCTGTTGTCGGATGCGGCAGAGACTGGTACGCCGGGAACGGGTGTGGTAAAAAAGAGCCCTGACACGAGAGCCAAAGCCAAGAAAATCGTACCGGTCAAGAAATCTTCAAAGCTGGTTAAGGCGGTGAGCGGCAAGAAGAAACAGAACATTATTGATAAGAGCCTCCAGTTTCTAAGAGAGGTCAAGGTAGAGCTTAAAAAGGTGACGTGGCCCTCCAGAAAGCAAACCATCGGATCTACTGTTGTCGTGTTGATACTTACCATGATCATATCCCTTTTCCTCGGTGTTGTTGATATGGGATTGTCAGGACTGATCCGGGTCATCCTCAATTAAATATCAGGAGAAAAGCGAGATGGCACTTAAGTGGTATATTGTCCATGTTTATTCGGGATTTGAAAGCAAGGTCAAGATTGCGTTGGAAGAACGGGTGGCGTCGTCTCCCCATCCCGAAAAATTTGGTGAAGTACTCGTGCCCACAGAGGAAATCGTCGAATTGGTCAAGGGTAAACGGAAGACATCGTCCCGGAAATTTTATCCCGGGTATATCCTGGTACGGATGGAACTTGATGACGAGACTTGGCATATTGTCAATGATACTGCCAAGGTCAGCGGTTTTTTAGGCGGCAGAGAGAGGCCGACACCCATATCGGATGAAGAGGCGGAACAGATCATCAACCGCATGGAAGCAGGCAAGGAGAAACCCCAGCCAAAGTACTATTTCGAAACGGGCGATGAAATCAGGGTTATTGACGGACCCTTCTCAAATTTTAACGGGACCGTAGAAGATGTGAACCCGGAAAAGGGAAAAATCAAGGTTCTCGTAAGTATTTTCGGCAGGTCCACACCGGTCGAACTGGAGTTTGTACAAGTTCAGAAAATTTAGAAACAGGAATCAGGAGTATACTAAATGGCAAAAAAAGTGATGGCTCTAATTAAACTTCAGGTTGAGGCAGGGAAAGCCAATCCTTCCCCCCCGATCGGGCCCGCATTAGGACAGCATGGCGTCAATATCATGGATTTCTGCAAGGCTTTTAACGCCAGGACGGCCAATGATGAGGGGATGATTATACCTGTCGTGATAACGGTTTTCCAGGACAGAACATTCAAGTTTATCACCAAGACACCACCGGCGGCTGTCCTGCTTAAAAAAGCGGCAGCAGTTGCAAAAGGTGCGGGTGATCCCAAACGCGAACGTGTGGGATCCGTTACACGCGCACAGGTAGAAGAGATCGCTAAGCTCAAAATGGTCGACCTGAACGCCAATGATCTGGATGCAGCATGCAAGATCATCAGTGGAACTGCCAGAAGCATGGGAATAGAGGTGGGATAGTCTGTTTTGCGGATATGACGGGGCAACCCATATTTCCATAGGGGGTTGTCATATTTTAATGGCAAAAGGGAGTAAGTGAGCAAAATGCCGAAACGGGGTAAAAATTATTTAGGTGCTACAAAGAGCCTGAGCAGTGAAAGACAGAGTGTGTTCGATGCCTTGAAAACAGCCATCGATGCTTCGTTCGCCAAATTTGATGAAACAATAGATATTGCCGTTCGCCTGGGTGTCGATCCCAGACATGCGGATCAGATGATACGCGGTTCTGTCATTCTGCCCAACGGTCTCGGAAAAAAGGTAGCCGTTCTTGTCTTCGCCAAAGGAGAAAAGGAAACCGAGGCTCAGGAAGCGGGTGCTGATTTTGTAGGCAACGACGAGTTGATTGAAAAGATCAAAGGCGGCTGGCTGGGTTTCGACAAAGCAGTGGCTACACCGGACATCATGGGTTCTGTTGGAAAAATAGGAAAACTGCTCGGTCCGCGTGGTCTGATGCCGAATGCCAAAACAGGCACCGTGACGTTTGATGTGGCCCGGGCTATCCAGGAACTCAAGGCTGGAAAAATTGAATTTCGAGTCGAAAAGACGGGAATCATTCACGCGCCCATGGGAAAAGTTTCATTTGGTGTAGACAAGATTTTTCAGAATGTAACCGCATTTTTGGAAACCATCATTCGACTTAAACCGGCGTCAAGCAAAGGAACTTATCTTAAGGGAATTGCTGTCTCTACGACAATGGGGCCCGGGATTAAGATCGATATTTCCTCTATCAAAGACCTGACCAAGTAAACTGTTCCTGAAAAAGGATATCACAGGTTTGAAACTGCGAAGACTACCCAACTCACAGCATAGGGGCCGTTCTGTTGACCCTGCTGGAATGGATAGTTTTTTGCGTAGTTAATATCAATGAAAAAAGCCTGTCAAAGACAGTAGGTGCACCTATCCGTGCCTAAGTGGCCATGCCATCCTACCGAGGCGGCTTATTGAAGCAAACGCTGCAAAGGTTTGTCTCCTCCGGTTTTTTTCAGAAAAAAGGAAGGAGGTGTGAGTTAACATTGAAAAAAGAAAAAAAGAAAATGATTGCCGAGAATCTCAAGGAAAGATTTTCGAAATCGAAGGTCGTAATCGTCACGGATTACAAGGGTCTTGACGTAATGGCCATCAACGCTTTGCGTCGAAAACTCAGGGAAGCGGACATCGATTACCAGGTTGCCAAGAACACGCTTCTCATCAGGGCATCTGAAGGTACTGACGTTGCCGTGATTAAGGAACATTTTGTTGGCCCCAGCGCGATAGCCATTAGTTATGAGGATCCGGTTGCACCGGCAAAGGTTCTTACTGACTTTGCCAAGGAGAATCAAAAGCTTGAGATCAAGGCAGGTGTCATGGGGAATAAGATGCTGGACGCCGCTGCCATCAAGTCTCTGGCATCCCTCCCATCTCGAGATGTTCTCTTGGGACAGGTGCTTTCGACCATGAATGGCGTGTCAAGCGCCTTCGTGAGAGTACTCAATGGTGTTACCGGTAATTTCCTCAACGTCCTGACTGCGATAAAGGATCAGAAAGAAGCCGGATAGGTAAAATAAAAAAAATTGGAGGATTTGTTAAAATGGCTGATATCACAAAAGAAGATGTAATTGAATTTATAGCGAATATGACTGTTCTGGATCTTTCGGAACTTGTCAAGGAAATGGAAGAAAAATTTGGCGTTTCAGCTGCTGCCCCTGTTGCCATGATGGCAGTGGGTGCTGGTGATGCAGGTGCTGCGCAGGAAGAAGAACAGACCGAATTCGATGTGATCCTGGTTGCCTGCGGTGATAAAAAGATCGCAGTCATCAAGGAAGTTCGGGCAATTACGGGACTCGGCCTGAAAGATGCCAAGGCGCTTGTCGATGATGCACCCAAACCCGTCAAAGAGGGTATTGCCAAGGAAGAAGCAGAGAAACTTGTTGCTCAGCTTGAAGAAACCGGCGCCCAGGTGGAAATGAAATAACGTTTTGTCTATTTAGCCTGTTTGGCCAATTTGCCTGTTTAGTCGGTCCGGCCCGTTCCACAACCAGCCGAACCGACTTAACGGGCTGTCCGGCTGGGCCGGCTTGTTCGATGACTTATTAAGTAAAACCTAATTAGATAAAAGATTGGAACTGTAAATTAAACCGATACAGAACCTTTTAAAAAATTGGAGATGCCATGTCGAATAGACCTTCGGCCACAAAGCGCATTCGAAAGAATTTTGGCAAAATACGTAAGATAGTGGACATTCCGGACCTGATCGGTATGCAGAGGGAGTCCTTTGCACGTTTCCTGCAGAAGGACATTCCTCCGGAACAGAGAGAGGAGATCGGTCTTCAGGCCGTGTTCAAGTCCGTATATCCCATCAAAGATTTTACGGGAAGTGCTTCTCTCGAATTCGTCTCTTACCGATTTGGAGAAATCAAGCACAGTGAAGAGGAGTGTGTGCAGAGGGGCATGACCTATGAACTGCCGGTACGTATTACGGTTCGTCTCGTTGTTTACGAGGTAGACAAAGAATCCGGCGTGTCCAATATTCGTGACATCAAAGAGCAGGAGATCTACTTTGGAACGATTCCTCTTATGACGGAAAAGGGGACTTTCATCATTAACGGAACCGAGCGTGTCGTCGTCAGCCAGTTGCACCGGTCATCCGGCGTATTTTTCGACCATGACAAGGGAAAATCACATTCCAGCGGTAAGATTATATACAGTTCCCGGATCATACCGGTACGGGGCTCCTGGATCGACATGGAAATCGACCCCAAAGATATTTTGCACATCAGAATCGACCGGAGGCGTAAATTTCCCGTAACGATTCTGTTCAAGGCCTTTGGTTATTCAACCGAGGATATCCTTTCCTATTATTACAATTTTGACCGGATATTTTTGAAAGGGAAGGCAATTCTCAAAGCCTTCAATCCGGAACTGCTGAAAGGCCAACGGGCTGTCGAGGATATCAAAGATCCCAAATCGGGAGAGATCATCGTTAAAAAGGGACGCATGTTCACCAAGCGGTCTCTCAAACAGATGGCCGACAATAAAATCGAAACGATTCCCATCAGCAGGGAAGAGCTGGAAAACCGTATTTCGGCTTATACCATTACCGATCCGGGAACAGGTGATATACTTGCCGGACCGAACACGGTTATCGATGTGGAGATTCTGGAGCGGATCCTTGAGTCCGGTATAACAGAGTTTCATATCCTGCACATTGACGGCGTTACAAGCAGCGATTCGATTCATAAAACCCTCAATCTCGACAAGGTCGAGAAAAAAGAAGATGCCCTGATAGAGATTTACAGGCGCTTGCGACCCGGAAATCCTGCAACACCCGAAGTCGCCCAGGATTTCATGGATCACCTGTTCTTCAAGTCGTCTTATTACGATCTGTCAAGTGTGGGCCGGCTCAAATTAAATCTGCGCCTGGGTATCGATACGCCGATTCAGCTCAGAACGCTCAGGAAAGAAGATATTTTTCTCACAGCCAAGACACTTCTGACGCTCAAGGACACTCAGGGAGTTGTCGATGATATCGATCACCTGGGCAACCGCCGCGTGCGCGCGGTGGGCGAGCTTCTTGAAAACCAGTACCGTATCGGACTTGTGCGGATGGAACGCGCTATAAAGGAAAGGATGAGTCTTCAGGAAGTCGATGCACTCATGCCGCATGATCTCGTCAATCCCAAGCCGGTTTCAGCTGTCGTCAAAGAGTTTTTCGGAACGAGCCAGCTCAGTCAATTCATGGACCAGACCAATCCGCTGTCCGAGACGACACATAAGCGGCGACTAAGCGCCCTGGGACCTGGCGGGCTGACGCGCGAGCGTGCCGGATTTGAAGTCCGGGATGTGCACCCTTCTCATTATGGCAGAATATGTCCCATTGAAACCCCCGAGGGTCCCAACATCGGTCTGATTGTATCTCTGAGTACGTATGCACGTGTGAACAATTTCGGGTTTATCGAAACGCCTTACCAGGTCGTCGAAAATTCCAAGGTAACTGACAAGGTCAAATTTCTCAGTGCATTCGAAGAAAAAAAGCATCCCATTGCCCAGGCCAACGCCAGTGTCAACGAGAAGAGGGAATTTGTCAATCAGCTGGTAACGTCTCGAGTTGAGGGTGAATTCATGATGGTCAACAGGGAGGATCTCGAGTTCATGGACATTTCGCCCAACCAGCTTGTGAGCGTGTCCGCCTCTTTGATTCCGTTTCTTGAGAATGATGATGCCAACAGGGCGTTGATGGGATCCAACATGCAGCGGCAGGCCGTGCCGTTGATCATGAATGAAGCACCACTCGTGGGCACCGGTATAGAGGGTGTTGTTGCCAAAGATTCCGGTGTCACCGTCGTGGCGGACCGGGATGGGATTGTGGAGGATGTCGATGCTTCCCGCATCGTTCTTTCACATGGCCGTACAGATGACGGATTTGAAAAACCAGTGACCATTTACAACCTTTCCAAGTTCAGTCGATCAAATCAGAACACCTGCTTTAATCACCGGCCCATCGTCAGAAAAGATGACATCATTTCTGCAGGCGATATCATCGCAGACGGGCCGGCCACTGATCAGGGAGAGCTTGCTCTCGGGAAAAACGTTACCGTGGCTTTTATGCCCTGGGGTGGTTATAACTTTGAAGATTCAATTCTGGTGAGCGAAAGACTGGTTCGGGATGGTATTTATACATCCGTGCATATCGAGGAGTTCGAGGTAGTTGCCAGAGACACCAAGCTGGGCAAGGAAGAAATTACGAGAGATATTCCGAATGTTGGTGAAGAGGCGCTTAAAGATCTGGACGAAAGCGGGATTATACGACTCGGTGCCGAGGTGACCCAGGGTGATATTCTGGTTGGGAAAATTACACCCAAGGGAGATACGCAACTCTCTCCCGAAGAAAAACTGCTTCGGGCGATATTCGGTGAAAAGGCCGGAGATGTCAAGGACACATCTTTGCGCGTGCCGCCGGGCGTTGAAGGCATCGTCATCGATGCAAAGGTATTTGCCAGGAGAGGTACTGAAAAAGATGAGCGGGCACAGCTTATAGAGAATGAGGAGATTGGCATCCTCGAAAGCAACAGGGATGCCAAACTATCCGTCATGAGCGGGATGATGCGAACACGGCTCGAGGAGATCCTGGTGGGCCAAAAATGTGCATCCCCCCTGAAAAATGGCCTAAAAACGCTTCTTAAGAAGGATGTACAGATCGACAGGAAAATGTTGGAAAACATTCCCGTTGCCCATTTTGAAGGCATTGTTCTGAACGATGCACAAATCACCGAGAAAGTTCACGATTTCCTGGAGCTCTACCGCAATGAGCAGGAACGTGTGCGGGATGAGTTCGAGAATAAGCTTCTTCGATACGAAAAAGGCGATGAAATGCCGCCGGGTGTCATCAAGATGGTCAAGGTATACGTGGCCATGAAGCGCAAGCTCTCCGTGGGTGATAAGATGGCCGGGCGACACGGCAACAAGGGTGTCGTGTCGAGAATCCTGCCTGTGGAGGACATGCCGTATTTCGAGAACGGTGAAACGGTGGACATGGTTCTTAATCCATTGGGTGTTCCATCGCGTATGAATGTGGGCCAGATTTTGGAAATTCATCTGGGATGTGTCGCAAAGGGCCTTGGCGATCAGCTCAACCAGTTCATGAGAGACAACGAAATGAATCTGATCCGTGAAAAGATGAAACGGATCTTTGACGATGATTCCATTAATAATATGGTCAAAAAGATGGATGATGGCGAACTGAGGGATTTTGCTCAGGGATATGCGAACGGTGTTCACATGGCCACTCCGGTATTTGACGGTGCAAAAGAGGATGAGGTGAAAGAGCTCCTGAAGGAAGCCGGACTATCCACGACTGCGCAGACGACACTCTATGACGGCCATACAGGAGAGGCCTTCAAGGGAAGCATTACCGTGGGTACCATGTACATGCTGAAACTACATCATCTTGTCGACGATAAGATCCACGCCAGATCTATCGGGCCATATTCGCTGGTAACACAACAACCACTGGGCGGAAAGGCACAGTTCGGCGGCCAGCGTCTCGGGGAAATGGAAGTATGGGCCATGGAAGCATATGGCGCTGCGCATGCTCTGCAGGAATTTATTACCGTCAAGTCGGACGACATGGCCGGTAGAACCCGCATGTACGAAAAGATCGTAAAGGGTCAGAATGTGCTGGAACCCGGCATACCCGAATCCTTTAAAGTTCTGACAAAAGAACTGCAGAGTTTAGGTTTAGACGTGACGCTCCTGGAAGACGACGTAAACAAGTAAAATCGTTATACGATTTTATTTAAACGCATAAAAAGGTAATTATCTATGGATACATTATACGATTTTTTTGCCAAGCCCAAAGACCCGAAGCTTTACAATGGTGTTCGAATATCGCTTGCATCATCCGAGCAGATTCTGCAGTGGTCCAGCGGCGAGATCAAAAAGCCGGAGACGATTAATTACAGGACGTTTAAACCGGAGCGTGATGGTCTTTTCTGTGCAAAAATCTTCGGCCCCACCAAGGACTATGAATGTAACTGCGGCAAGTACAAGCGCATGAAGCATCGTGGTGTTATCTGCGAGAAATGCGGGGTTGAAGTTATCCAGTCCAAAGTACGGCGGGAGCGGATGGCCCATATAGCACTGGCAACGCCGGTATCCCACATCTGGTTTCTAAAGAGCCTGCCGAGCAAGATCGGGAACCTCCTGGACCTGACATTGAAAAATATGGAAAAGGTTCTCTATTTCGACAGTTATATCGTGACTGACCCGAAGGATACGGGACTGGCCAAGTGCCAGCTGCTGACCGATGAAAAATACCGTGAAGCCCAGGAGCTTTATGGATCGAAATTTGAGGCGGGCATTGGTGCCGAAGCTGTCAAGAAGCTCTTGGAAGAGATCGATCTTGAGGTGCTATATGTACAGCTCCGCGAAGACATGCGGGCCACAAACTCCATTGCCAAACGGCAGAAGCTTTCCAAGCGACTTAAAATAGTCGATTCTTTTCGTCGATCCGGGGTTAATCCGGTCTGGATGATCATGGATGTCATTCCGGTCCTGCCTCCGGATTTGCGACCCCTTGTCCCACTGGAAGGCGGACGTTTTGCAACGTCTGATCTCAACGATCTTTACCGGCGGGTCATTAACAGGAACAACCGTCTGAAACGGCTTGTGGATCTGAAAGCACCGGATATTATCGTGCGTAATGAAAAGCGGATGCTCCAGGAATCCGTGGATGTACTTTTTGACAATGGACGGCACGGCAGGGTTATAACAGGTTCCAACAAGCGACCCCTGAAATCCTTGAGTGATACCCTGAAAGGGAAGCAGGGACGTTTTAGACAGAATCTTCTGGGCAAGCGTGTGGATTACTCCGGACGAACTGTTATCTCGGTGGGACCGGAATTGCGACTTCACCAATGCGGTTTGCCTAAAAAGATGGCGCTCGAGCTCTTTAAACCTTTTGTTTACTATCGACTTGAGCAGAAAGGCCTGGTTTCTACCGTTAAAAGTGCCAAAAAAATGGTCGAAAAGGAAATCCCGGAAGTTTGGGACACCCTTGATGAGGTCGTAAAAGAATATCCAGTGCTTCTGAACCGCGCGCCGACACTTCACCGTCTGGGTATCCAAGCGTTTGAGCCTATTCTTATCGAGGGTAAGGCGATTCAACTTCATCCGCTGGTCTGTACGGCGTTCAATGCAGATTTCGACGGTGACCAGATGGCGGTTCATGTGCCGCTGTCTGTTGAATCCCAGATTGAAGCACGTACATTGATGCTCTCCAGCAACAACATTTTGTCCCCTGCAAACGGCAGCCCCATCATCGTTCCCAGTCAGGATATTGTTCTGGGGATCTATTATATGACCAGATCTATCGAGGGTTCCAAAGGAGAAGGACAGCTTTTTTCAAATCCTGAAGAAGTGCGTTCTGCATACGATGCCCGTTCCGTAGAATTGCATGCCCGGATAACCGTTCGAATAGCCGGTGAGCGTGTTGAAACCACCGTTGGTCGGATCCTTCTCTGGGAGATCATGCCCCGGGAAGACATCATGCGCTTACGGCATATCATGGTGTCCAATGAAAAATCTGCGCGGGCTGTTCTGAAAAAAAGCAAGAAAGACCATGCGTTCATCAAACTGGTTGATTCCTATTCTGAAAGTGTCGACAAACGGTTTGACGGAGACATCGGACTGGTTAAAAAACGCGATCTTACCGGGATCCTGCATATCGACGAAACCGATGCCGAGAGTCTGTTTGCTTTGAATTCAGGCGAAGTCAGCGGCATTATCATGTCCAACGATCTGCTGTTTCATCTGTTCGAAGTTATCGAAAAACGGCCGGAAATACCATTTGACATCGTCAACAAGGTCATGGACAAGGGCGAGCTCAGAAAAATCATTGACTATGCCTACAGGAACCTGGGACCTAAGGCCACCGTTATCCTGGCAGACCGACTGAAGAACATCGGCTACAAGTATTCCACCAAGGGAGGCCTGTCCATTTCTATTGATGCCATGATTATTCCAGATGCCAAGTGGGATATTCTCAAGACCGCAGAGACGCGGGTTACGGAAATCAGCAGGCAGTACACCGAGGGTCTCATTACCCAGGGTGAAAAGTACAACAAGGTTGTCGATATATGGGCCAAGGCAACGGATGATGTTGCCAACGAGATGATGAACTCCATGAAGATTGCCCCCGTTATCGATAAAGACGGAAACCCGGTGCTGGATGAGGACAAGAAACCGGTTGTCACGGAAAGCCTGAATCCAATTTATATGATGGCGGATTCCGGAGCCAGGGGCAGCAAGGATCAGATGCGGCAGCTGGCCGGTATGCGTGGGCTCATGGCCAAACCATCCGGCGAGATCATTGAAACGCCGATTACGGCCAATTTTCGTGAAGGGCTGTCCGTTCTGCAGTACTTTATTTCCACACACGGCGCACGAAAGGGTCTGGCGGACACGGCTCTTAAAACGGCAAATTCAGGCTATTTGACCCGGAGGTTAGCCGATGTCGCTCAGGATTGTATTATCCTGCAAGATGACTGCGGCACCATGATGGGCGTGGAAGTCGAGCCACTCATGGAAGGCGGCGAGGTGATACAACGTCTGTCCGAACGTGTTCTAGGGAGGACGGCGCTCGAAGATATTCTGGATCCATTTACGGATAAGGTGCTGGTGAAGGCTGGAGAAGAAATTGATGAAGCGGCTGTAGATCTCATCGAAAACGCGGGTATAACCAACGCAAAAATCCGTTCGGTTCTGACATGTAAAGCCGAGCATGGTGTATGCGCAGGTTGTTATGGCCGCGATCTTGCTTACGGAAAGAAGGTGGAGATGGGACAGGCTATCGGTATCCTGGCAGCACAGTCCATCGGTGAACCCGGCACACAGCTGACCATGAGGACATTCCATATCGGTGGTACTGCGAGTCGACGGGTAGAGCAGGCGGACATCCGTGCACGCGTCCAAGGCACTATCAAGTTTATCGATCTCGATGTCGTGAAGAATGCCGCCAATAAACATGTGGTCATGAACCGAAGGGGTGGTGAATTTGCCATCGTCAGCGATTCCGGACGAGAGCGGGAAAAGTTTCCGGTTATTTACGGCGCCCATCTGGATATAAATGACGGCGACAAGGTCGAGATTGGAGATCTGCTTTCTAACTGGGATCCTTTTACCACACCGATTCTTTCGGAAGTGAGTGGAACCGTCAAGTTCGGTGATCTGGCTCTCGGGAAGACGCTCCAGGAAAAAGTGGATCCTGTCACGGGAAAATCGAGCCGTACCGTTATCGAATCAAAAACCGCGGAAGAAAGACCCAGGATCTCAATCAAGGACAAGGAGGGTAAAACCGCCTCCCTGCCCAAAAAAACCGGCCAGGCCAGATACATACTGCCTGTGAATGCCATTCTTCTCGTTGAAGAAGGAGATACCATTGAGGCCGGCGATGTGCTTGCCAAACTACCGAGAGCCACGACCAAAACCAAGGATATTACCGGCGGTCTTCCACGGGTTGCAGAGCTTTTTGAAGTCAGGAAGCCCAAGGAGATATCGGTTCTCAGCGAAATTGACGGCTATGTGTCGATTGCCAAGGGAACCAAGAAGGGCAAACAGAAAATCACGGTTGAACCGGTGGATGTGGGTGAGAAAAAGGAATACCTGATTCCCCGGGGAAAACACATCAATGTCTATGAGGGTGATTATGTGCGAGCCGGTGAACCGTTGATCGGTGGTTCGGCTATTCCCCAGGATATTTTGAATATCAAGGGTGAAGTAGCTCTCGCGAGATATCTCGTGGACGAAGTGCAGGAGGTTTACCGGCTGCAGGGTGTCCGTATTAACGATAAGCACATCGAGGTGATAGTCCGGCAGATGATGCGCCGGGTAAAGGTTCGTGAAATTGGTGACACCGATTTCATCGTCGAAGAGCAGGTGGATAAAAACATTTTCGAGACGGCCAACCGGGCGATCATCGAGAAGGGTGGCAGGCCTGCTGTGGCAGAACCCCTGATCCTCGGTATCACCAAAGCTTCACTGAGTACGGAAAGCTTCATTTCAGCGGCCTCTTTCCAGGAGACGACCAAGGTTCTGACCGAGGCGAGCATTTCCGGGGCGGTTGACTGCTTGCGGGGCCTGAAAGAAAACGTGATTATGGGTAGGATAATACCTGCCGGAACGGGTCTGAAGGTCCACCGGGATGTCGAGATAGAGCGGGCGGAATAGCTTTGCAGACGTCAGGGTTCGCACAAAAATAAGTTCATAGAATTAGGTGTCCAGGCGCCCGGACGGCAAGGCACGAAAACGAAAGGAATATCGGGATATTTCGAGTTTTCGTAACGCCGCAGAACGGGATGGACGGGCGCCTAAAATGTGAAGTTATTTTTGTGCGAGCCCTAAGTTGAGGATCATTGAGAATAAGCGGCGATTTTAAAGAAAAAAATGGATAAAAGGCTTGACAGTATCATGCAAAATGTATACATATTCGCTTTTGTGCGATATCGCATATTTTGCTGATGTAACCATTAAATTTGATTGTTCCCCGCTGTTGCACAGCGGGAAACAATCAAATTGAGATTAAGATCAATATTAGATGAAAGTACTGATGTAAAAACTTTGTAATACCCCTGCAGCGGCTTGATTGTCTTCGACCCGGACCTCAGACCGAAGTAAACTCGTAGAAGCCTTGTCAAAAATCCTGGATTTTTGGAGCTGGGGGGATGGGAAATTTAGCCTTTCGCAAAAAAGCGACAATGTCGCGTTACATAAAAACATTAAAATGATTTTATTAACACATTAAACGAGGAGCGTATGCCAACCATAAACCAGCTGGTCAGAAAGGGCCGTAAAAGGGTAATAAAGAAAACCAATACACCGGCTCTAAAGAAGGCACCCCAAAAGAGAGGTGTCTGCACGCGTGTTTATACGTCAACGCCAAAGAAACCGAATTCGGCGCTGCGTAAGGTTGCAAGGGTCAGGTTGACGACCGGAATAGAGGTAACGGCCTATATCCCGGGTATCGGTCACAACCTGCAAGAGCATTCAGTTGTCCTGGTACGTGGTGGGCGTGTAAAAGACCTTCCCGGTGTCCGTTATCATATTGTGAGAGGTACCCTCGACACACTGGGAGTAGTGGAAAGAAAGCAGGGCAGGTCCAAATACGGCGCAAAGAAACCAAAATAGATAAAGATTCAGGATCAAGGTACGAACCAAAAGGATTTAGAGGATGCCAAGAAGAAGAGAAGTGCCGGAACGCGTTATCATTCCAGATGTAAGATTTAACAGCAAGCTGGTATCGAAGTTTATTGCCTGCATCATGAGGGATGGCAAAAAAAGTACTGCAGAGTCAATCGTGTATGGTGCGTTTGGTATCATAGAAGAGAAGACGGGTAAACCACCGCTGAAGGTATTTGAGCAGGCGATAGACAACACCCGGCCCATGATCGAGGTCAAGTCACGGCGGGTAGGCGGATCGACTTACCAGGTTCCTACGGAGATCAGGCCTTCACGCAGAACGGCCCTGGCGCTCCGCTGGTTGATCAATTATGCCCGGAGCCGTTCAGAAAAAGGAATGGCGGGAAAGCTCGCTGGAGAATTTATGGATGCAGCCGGCAACCGGGGAGCGACCGTCAAGAAAAAAGAAGATACGCACAAGATGGCCGATGCCAACAAAGCGTTCGCACATTATCGCTGGTAGCGACGTTCTTGAACCAATCGAATGAAAAAAATCTCACAGTCAGGTGTGTTGAACCGATCAAAAAATCAAAGGGGAGGGTGAGAAGATGGCAAAGGAAAAATTTGAGCGAACCAAGCCGCATGTAAACGTAGGAACGATAGGCCATATTGATCACGGTAAGACGACTTTGACAGCGGCGATGACCAAGCATGCCG
>QMMS01000088.1 GCA_003647375.1 Deltaproteobacteria bacterium | reverse complement strand
TCGAAATCCTAAACAATACCTAATGATCAAAATTCGAATGATCAAAACAAGACCTTGGCGATGCAAGTTCAAACACTATGTTTGAATCATTTGAGCATTCGATATTCGTATTTCGAATTTATCATAAGTTGAGTGTGCATAAAATTAATCCCTTACAGGATTAAATCAGTGCCGGGCCCTTTGGACCCGGGTATCTACTCAGTACTTCCCGGGTTCATATACCTGGTGATAAAACCCTCCGGCTTTTGCAACGAGGGTTAATTCAACCTTCTCAATACAGCGGAGGCCGTTTTTCTATCCATCCTTACCAGGATGTAATAATAATAGGGTGGGCCATTATCCCCACACGGATCATACCAGCGCTCGATAATTTCCGTGTAGTTGAGTTCCGTATCGGACAAAATATCGATAAGCTGGCTGGAATACTGGCCCCTGGACGTGTTGACAATCATATCCTGGCTCGATACATGTGAAAAGATGATACGCCCGAGTTCGGCTCTTCCCCGGTTTCCTGCTTGAATCCATGCATCATTGACATTTCTTGTTTGTCCTGAAATACCAACAGCATAAAAGTAGATATCATCATGTGGTATGGAGGTTAACCAGATAGGCACTTCCTTGGACTCGCACTTCTGTGTCGATGCACAGCCAAAAGTAAGAAGAATCAAGATAATGCAGCATCCGAATTGAAGTATCCGTTTGTTCTGGCAGGTCATGCAGTCCCCGCAGGTTAAAACACACAAGATTCGTTTCTAACTTGAGCGCTCACTTTGGGTCGTTGATAAAAAGAGATGCTCATGTTCACACAATGTGTTGAAAAGCATAATATAAATGGCATGGTATATCAAGAACCCTTTTTTCATATATTGGGCGTTACAAGTTGCCGAAATAAAGACCAGTTTTGACATTTCTAACAATCGTTATTAGGGTAGGTTAAGCAGCTCAGTGTTTGTGAGGAGGATGCCGGATGCCCTTCGTTACCCTTCCAGATATCAAAGGCAAGATATACGTGCCGGAGCAGAATGCTTTATCTCTCAAAAAGCATTCCTGCGGCAATTGTTTCTCCTGCCGGATGTGCAGCGATGATCGGTGCCGCATCTGTCTTTCCAAAGCAACGGGTGAACAGTCGGATTCAGATCAAGTACAAGGTGAATGATTTATGATGTCAGAGGAAACCCAATATAACAACGGATGCTGTGGCCCTGCCAAGACCCCATGTGCCAATGAAGGGCTAACGGAAATGTTGCCGATTTACAAAGAAGCACCGGTGGATGATGTTTGCTGTGGCCCGCCACCAGGCCCTGCCAGCAGTCCATTTGAAAGACCGGGTTATGATCTTTGCAGCTTTGTTGAAGGGTTTATAGACACCGCAGCGGGATCTGTTCCCAAAATCAAGCCAAAACCCGAGATATCCGATATTCTTGGTACCATCAAGGTTCGTCTGGGTATCAACAGAAGCCAGTATAAGGTGGCACCAGGGCTTTACAGTATGGGTGATACAACCCCGACATCACCCGTCCTGGTAACGGGGAACTATAAGCTCAGTTTCGATGCGCTTCGCAAGGAACTCCAAGGGGAGCATGTCTGGATCCTGGTCCTGGATACACGTGGCGTCAATGTCTGGTGTGCGGCCGGGAAAAAAACATTTTCCACCCATGAAGTGATCCGCCGAGTCAAAATGGCCCGTCTGCAGGAGATCGTGAGCCATAAAAGACTGATTTTACCCCAATTGTCGGCCACGGGTGTTTCCGGAAAACAGGTTAAAAAAGGGTGCGGATTCAAGGTGACTTGGGGCCCGATTCAGGCGAGGGACATCAGGTCTTTTTTAAAGGCTGGATTGAAAGCCGATAAATCCATGCGTCGGGTGACATTTACTTTTCTGGAGCGACTGATACTCGTGCCGGTGGAACTATCGTTTCTGCGTAAATACTTGTTATGGATTTTATTGGCAGGATTTATCCTTTCAGGTATCGGACCCAGCCTTTTTTCCATCAGTCTTGCCTGGAGCCGCGGACTCATCATGATCGCAGCATGTGTCGCCGGGATATTTTCGGGCGCCGTGGCAGCGCCGGTGCTGCTGCCCTGGATACCTGGCAAGGCCTTTGCGGTCAAGGGTGCCATCACCGGGCTGTTAATGGGGGCTGGTATGGTACTGATGTTGGGGAAGGCGATCGATTCTGTGGAAATAGCCGCCCTGATTTTCTTTATCATCGCCATCAGTTCCCATCTGGCTATGAATTTTACCGGGTCGACGCCCTATACTTCCCCTTCGGGTGTGGAAAAAGAGATGCGGATTGCCATACCCTTTCAGGCGGGGGCGATAATTTTATCGATTGTCGGCTGGATTGGGTCGATGTTTGTTTAGGAGAACGGATGGAAAAATTTAGATATCTTTCGAATGTAACCACCCTGGAGCTCGACGTAGAGGCCTGTACCGGATGTGGGACCTGTGAAATTGTCTGCCCGCACGGTGTCTTTGAAATAGCGGCCCATAAAGCCGGAATCGTGGATAGGGACGGGTGTATGGAATGCGGGGCCTGTGCCACCAATTGTCCGGAGGAGGCTATCGCTGTCGATCCAGGCGTCGGATGTGCTGCATATATTATCCAGACATGGATCAAAGGTAAGGAGGCGGCTTCCTGCGGAGGTGTCGATTGCTGTTAGATCACACCCACTTTCGGTTAAACAGTGAAGTTACCGCCATCGGCGGGGAGTATGCCTTTTTAAAGGAAGGTACTGTCCGGTTTCAAGAAAAAACCATCCTCTATTATGTTGGTTGTGCCGTACTGAACAGCACCTGCTGTGGTACCGGTGGTGTCTGCTTTGCCCGGGTGCCCGGTGTTGTTCATGATCTGAAGTATAAAACGGATGATTCCGGTGCCCCCATCTCCCGTGTTGAACCTATTATTGAGAAAACCGTTCAAAAACAAATTCGAAAGATTCTTCAAAACATGGAAATGGTTCACCAGGTGGAATTTTAACCGACCCGTACGCCTATTACGATTGTAATTGGCGTACGGGTCGGCTGTATCATCATTAGGGTGTGTGCCGGAATAACGTTCCGATTGGCATAGACCTACCTTCCAGTACACATATCAATTCAGGTTAGAAATATTTTCAACTTGAGTCTTATGACCCTATAGGTTAAAGAGATTATGACTTCTATCTCATCAATTCAGGTATCAAGATTATATGGAAATCAAACGGCGTCTCTTTTACATCATGTTCACAATTTTCTGCGTCATCTTGGTGGGGAGCTTCGGGTATTACTTTATTTATGAAACGCAGCACAGTTTCATGACCTGCCTTTATATGACAGTCGTTTCCCTTACTACGGTTGGGTACGGCGAGGTCCTCGAAGTTACGGGAAACGTCCCGGCCGAGATTTTCACCATGATCCTTATCACCTTCGGGATGGGGATCATTTTGTACGGGATCAGTACATCGACCGCCATCATCATCGAAGGCGAACTTTCCGGGGTTTTGAGGAAAAAGAGAATGGAAAAAAAAATTCAGAAGCTAAAGGATCATTATATTGTCTGTGGTGGTGGGCAAACCGGGCGGCCGGTACTGGCTGAATTGATTCTCAACGGTGAACCCGTGGTTCTCATCGAGCAAAGCGAAGAGATCATCGAGCGTTGTAAAAATCTCTGGGAAGATCTGCTCTACGTTATGGGAGATGCCTCGGATGACGCGAATTTAAAAGCGGCCGGAATTGAAAACGCCAAAGGCGTCATCGTCAGTCTGGCATCGGACAAGGATAACCTGTTTACCACCATGAGTGCGCGGATGCTAAACAGCAGAATCCGGATTATCAGCCGGGTCATCGATACCGCACTCGAAGCCAAGATGCGACGAGCTGGTGCCAACAGCATTGTTTCACCCAATTATATCGGGGCGTTGCGGATGGCATCCGAGATGATCCGTCCTGCCGCCGTCGATTTTCTGGACAGCATGCTACGCAGCAGCCGGGGCAACTTACGAATCCATGAGATCAGTATCGTCGATAAATCTCCGCTGGTGGATAAAAATATTATCGATGCAGGGCTCAAGCAGAAATTTGATCTTTTGGTGCTGGGTATAAGAAACAACAACAAGGAGATCGAGTTTAACCCTGACCCGGCACGTATACTGGCATCCGGGGAAACGCTCATCGTGATGGGAGAGGTGGAGAGTATTACGAGGGTTAGGCACAAATATTAGATAGTGCCCATCCACAAATGGTCTTTTTCCGCGATATCGGCGTTGGACACCATGATTTAACTCCTCAAAATAGCACGCTATTACTCCGGCTTAAATCTGTCGTCCGCCTTGATCTCACGTAAAAATCCTCATTTCTGGACGGACACTAGATATATTATGGAAAAGTGGGTATGTCCGTAAAAGACTTGATACTGGCCATCGACAACGGCACCCAGAGCCTGAAGGCGATTGTTTTCGATGGAACAGGCACCCTGCTGGCCAAGGAGCAGGTGGGGTTCGAGCCCTATTTTTCAAAACAACCCGGCTGGGCAGAGCAGGACCCCGAAGTGTTCTGGAATGCGCTTTGCCAGGCATGCCAGGCTCTTTGGAAACAGAACGATCAGCTCAAGGAACGGATAGCGGGCGTAACCCTTACCACCCAGAGGGGCACGGTCATCAATGTCGACCAAAAGGGCATTTCCCTGCGACCGGCCATTCTGTGGCTCGATCAGCGTAAGACACATGGGTTGCCATTCATCGGCGGTCCCTGGGGGTTTCTGTTCAGGTTGGCCCGGCTTAACGACACCATTGCCTATTTTCAGGCAGAGGCTGAAGCCAACTGGATTCATGCATACCAACCGGATCTTTGGAGAAACACCCATAAATACCTGCTCCTTTCCGGATTCCTCACCCACAGACTTACCGGAAAGTTTGTTGATTCCATTGGATGCCAGGTCGGGTATGTCCCCTTCGATTACCGGCACATGCGCTGGGCACCTTCTTGGGACTGGAAATGGCGGTGTCTTCCCATAAAAAGGGAAATGCTGCCGGACCTGGTGCCGCCGGGTCAGGTACTGGGCACCATCACCAGGGCAGCATCTTTAGAATCCGGCATTCCCAAAGATCTCCCTCTGATTGCCGCCGCAGCCGATAAAGCTTGTGAGGTTATCGGGTCCGGTAGCCTTGACTCTTCCGTGGGATGCCTCAGCTATGGTACCACTGCAACCATCAACGTTACCCATAAAAAATATATCGAGCCCATATCACTGTTACCGGCATATCCATCGGCCGTTCCCGGGTATCATACCGTGGAAGTTCAGGTTTTCAGGGGATATTGGATGGTCAACTGGTTCAAGGAGGAATTCGGTCATCCCGAGCGACGAGAAGCCAGGAAAATGGGCCTGGCGCCGGAGACACTGTTTGAGAACCTGCTGGAGGATATTCCGCCCTGCTCCATGGGATTGGTTCTCCAGCCATACTGGACACCGGGATTGAAATCTCCGGGACCGGAAGCCAAGGGGGCTATTATCGGGTTTGGGGACATTCACACCCGGGCCCACCTCTATCGTGCCATTATCGAGGGGCTGGCCTTTGCAATGCGGGAGGGAAAGGAACGGATCGAGAAACGTAGCCGGACATCCGTCAATAGTCTGCGTGTATCCGGGGGTGGCTCCCAGAGCCATAATGCTCTGCAGCTCACTGCAGATGTCTTTGGTCTGCCTACCGGGAAACCGCATATCTATGAAACATCCGCTCTTGGCGCTGCCATCGATGCGGCCGTTGGTCTCGGTTTTCATGATAGCTTTGAATCCGCCGTAAAAGCCATGACACGTGTAGGGGAAGTGTTCGAGCCCGATCCGAAGACACACCAGATGTACGATGCACTCTACCACGAAGTTTATAAAAAGATGTACAAGCACCTGAAGCCGCTTTACAAACGTATTCGCGAGATCACCGGTTACCCCGGTTAAACGTCCCCTTGTTTTCTGCAAACCGGTTACCCGCAAACCTCAAGCTGGTTTGTCTGGGCGGTCTGCGGAACAAAAATCATTTGATTTGTTATATTTATTCTATTATAATCATTATTTGTCCACTTGAGAATCCAGCTCAGTTCTTCCAAAAACCATAAATTTCTATTCATATCTGTTTTCCCTCAATGAATAGCGCATAGGTGGCGAAATGGAAGCAACCAATCAAAAATGGCCCCGTCGGTGTTTTAGAAATGTTATAATCGGCCTCACGCTCCCGGTTCTAATCTTGATGGTGATTTCCTGCGGTGGTTCCAAAACCATACAGAAGACCCCAAAATTTCGTTATGTGGGAACGACTCTCTCCAAGAGCGTCAGTGTCTCCGGCAACCTGGGGGTCCCCACCACCGCGACGAACCGCTTTTCCACAAAAGACAAGGCGGTTTTCGCCCATCTAAATCTCGAGAATCTGTCGGGTAGCCACAAGGTTCGCTGGGAGTGGTATGGTCCGGATGGAAAGCTCTACTACGCGACGGGCAATACGCGTGTCAAGGCGAGCAGGGGACATTATACTAAACAGTGTACCGCCTGGCACAACCTGTCCATACAGGGTGATAAAGCCCAGGAAATGCCTGGTGAATGGCAGCTCAAGGTATATTTTGACAATGATATGCTCGAGGCCAAGAAGTTTTCCATTGTTGAGGAAAAGGTTGTAACTGTTGCTGCGCCTGTTGCGGTAACCCGGCGGATTTTTCCCGATGACTGGGGGCTGATTATCGGCATCGAGGATTATGCGCACCTGCCGCGGGTCGATTTTGCCCGTAAAGATGCCCTGGTGATCAAAGAATACTTCAACAGAATTTTGGGCGTGCCGGAGTACAACATCATCTCCCTCATCGACAGCGATGCCACGAAGGCGCGAATCAGCGGGTATCTCAGGAGTTTTATTCCGGCAAATGTCAGCAAGGATACCACCCTTTATGTCTATTTTGCAGGTCACGGTGCACCGGACATGGAAAAGGGTGCCCCCTACCTGGTACCGTATGACGGGGATACACTCTTTATCGAAGAAACCGGTTATAAATTGAGAGAGTTCTACAGGGAAATCAATGCTCTCGACATCAACCAGGCGTATGTGTTTCTGGACTCCTGTTTCAGCGGTGTGGCCGCCCGGGCGGCTGAGATGCTGACAAAAGGCTCGAGGCCGGCACTTCTCAAGGTCGAAGATATCGGCCTGGCCACCCAGGAGGTGATTGCGCTGACCGCTGCCACCGGCGGACAGACCAGCAACCCGCTCCCCAAAGAGGAGCATGGTCTCTTCACCTATTATCTCCTGCGCGCATTGAGCGGTAAAGCTGACGAGAACGAGGATCGCTTTGTTACCATCAAGGAAATCTACACTTATGTCACAAGGCATGTGACACGTGCAGCGCGGCGGATGGGAAGGGAGCAGACCCCTTTTATATCGCCCTCAATGGAAGATCTGAAGGATATATCGGTGTCGCGGGTTATCGAGTAGCTGTTATTTATACATAAAATTGGTGTATGATTTTTTATGAAAACGAAATGTTTATCTATTTTTTTCTTTTGCAGCATAGCCTTGGTGCTGTCCAATAATCCGGTGTTTTCGCAGGATTCCGAATGGGTAACCGTGAACGGGATCGCTCCCATCGAAAATGTCACCAAAAACGAAGCGCGCAAAATGGCCATTGCCAATGCCAGGCGGGAGGCCGTCGAGAAGGTCGTGGGTGTCGATATTCTGTCGGAAACTATGGTGATCAACTACCATGTGTCCGGCGATGTCATCCGCACCATCCCGCATGGAAAGGTGATCGGGCAGGAGATTATCAAGGAAGAAATCGAACTGATACCGGCCAAGGACAAAGGAGAGGCGCCCTACCTGGCCTATAAAGTCACGATGCGGGCCAACGTGATCAAGGAAAAAGGGCAAATCGATGTTTTTTTTAGGCTCGAGGCTGAGCTCAACCGAACCGTCTTCAAGGAGGGGGATCTCATTGAAATCAGGGTGACCCCCAGCAGAGACTGTTATCTCTCGATTTTCAACATCCTGGAAGATGAAACCGCCATCATTCTGTTCCCCAACCGGTTTAAACAAAACAATTTCGTCAAGGCCAACACCTCCTTTGCCTTTCCCGACGACATGGACAGGAAAAGGGGGATCACGCTGGAAGCTTTTTTAGGGGAAGGCAAAGAAAAAGTGGATGAAATCATCCACATCCTTGCCTTGAAAGAGCCCCTGCATTTCAATACCGCCAAGTTTAAAGAGGGCATCTTCGGCATTTATGACGGGCGCTCCGCCATGGTGAACGATCTGGTCAAGAATATCGTGGGTATCCCGCTCTCACATCGGGCAGAGAAGTTTATTCAATACCGTATCACCAAATAAAATTGCTTCCTAATTTTATTTAATAGCGGTAAAGCCGCTCCATTATATTGTTTTCACTACCGACATTAAAAATGAATTTATTCAGGGACAGATATTTTAGCCCGCCAGACTGCGATCTGGGAAATCGTTCGGCAAACAGCGACACCGTCGCGTATGATAAAATCGTTCCTACGATTTTATTTGGAGAATTGATATGAGCCGATTGCAAACCATATTTACCCTGTTTCTCACCCTTTGTGTATTCAACTTTTTTATGGTTGGGACGGCTTTTTGCCAGGAGAACTGGTATGCCAAAGCCGATATCACAAAGAACAAACCCGTGATCAAGTCTTTGCCCGAAAAAAAAATACCGGTTGAAACTGTGAAAGGAAAAGAAAGCGGCGGTGGCAAATGGCTTTTGGCACTACTGGGCGTGGTACTCGTGGGTGGTGTTGCAGCAGTCGCAGGTGGCGGTGGCGGTGGTGGTGGCGGTGGTGATGACGGAGGCGGGGACACCGGTGATGTCGTCGTGTCCTGGTAAACGATTCGTGATGGATCCTGTTGTAAGCCACCCTCACAGGAAACCAACTAATCAACGTTATCAAGGAGATGAGTCACGATAATAAGCCTTTCTTTACGCTTTCCTATCTTGGGGGAAACCGATGAAACCTACAAACGTGCGGCACATTTTAATAAATCAAACGTTGCTCATGATTACCATCTTGCTCTTAATTTGTATCCTGGCGGCTTGTGAAGGCAGTAAGGATATTTCCGACAGCACATCCACCCGCGATACAGGATCCATCGCTTTCAATGTTGCGTGGAATCAAGATTTGGATAGTGACACGGATTACCAGGTCAGGGCTGCTGTTTGTGGAAATTTGCCGAACGAGGTCAAAACTGTCCGCGTCGCGATTGTTAACGGAACGTCGGTCGTCAAGAGGGGAGGCCCCTGGAATTGCGATGCCTATTCTGGGACTATTAAGGACGTGCCAATTGGATCTGATTATACCCTTTTGTTTTATGGGCACAACGAGAACGATCGAACAACGTACAGCGGCGCAAGCATAGGCATTTCTGTAAACACCGGCATGAACGACATCGGTATCATCAATGCAAATCAGTTTTTTTCGGAAATCATTTCTCCTCCGGACACATCTTCCAACATCGATCCAGACAATGCCGAGTTCAACTGGCTTTCTTCTACAGGCGCCGCTGCATACCAGCTCTGGATCTCAGAATCAGCGGATCTTTCAGATCCACTGATTTTTTACGCGGATGATATTTCTTTCACCGTGCCTCCTGGTTTGCTATATGCGGATACAACATATTATTGGACGGTCTTTCCCATCGATATCTACGATAACAGAAGCTATTTCTATGGGGATAACTATAGCTATACGACTGCCTCCGGCGGTGGCGGTGCACTGGATGTCAACCTGACCTCTTACACTTATGACTGGGGCGATCCCGACCTCGACGTATATTTCAGGATTTCCAACAATACTCTCAACTGGGGTGATTCCCTGGGTGTCAGATTTGCGGTGATTAATGACGGCAGCGAGGACATTCCATCAGATACAGGCATATGGGTGAGTCTATATCTATCTACCAATAACTACATTTCCGAAGCGGATTACGAATTGGAATATCGGGTTTTAAGTTATGGTCTACAGGGCGGTTGGTACGTATATCAGCAGCCGGGCAATGAGTGGCAAATCACTCTGCCAGGTTCGGCACCGCCGGGATTTCCGGCATCGGGTGATTTTTATATCGGCTTGATCATCGACCCGGATGATGATGTCATCGAAACGAATGAGTTTGACAATTTAAACATGGGTGAAACGGAGGATTATGTGCCAGTCAATATCAGTCCTTGAGTCGATTGATCAGCAGCGTTCATTTTTCAATATGTGAATCAAATAAAGGGACGTCCTGGGGCCCTCGGGGATACCGGATGTCCTTTTTATTTTCCGCTTTACAAATAGCAAAAACAGGGACGGTCATACTATTTAACTTTATTTTACGCTTTACAAAAAGGATATCGTGACATAAATTTTCGATTATGTTGCAGGAACTCTCCATTCGCCAATTTGCCATCATCGACGATATCCGCATCTCCTTTAAGGACGGTCTGACGATCCTGAGTGGCGAGACCGGCGCCGGCAAATCCATTATCATCAACGCTGTCAATCTCATCCTGGGGAGCCGGGCATCCGAAAAGATGATCCGGACTGGTGCCGAAACCGCGGAGGTCGAAGCACTGTTTCGGGTGGCGCCGGACAGCCTGGTGGCGCAGTCCATGGAAACCTACGGATTTTCTGTGTTGGATGGTTTGCTGATACGGCGCATTGTTTCCAGGAATGACCGTCATCGGGTGTATATCAACGACCGTCTCTCCACCATGCAGGTACTGAAGACATTAACTCAGCACATGGCCAGCATTTCGGGCCAGCATGCCCATCAGGGCTTGCTGAAGGAAGATCAGCAGCTGCAGATTCTGGACCAGACCGGCGGACTTATTCCTCTTCGAAGAGAGGTTCATCAGGCGTTTCATCGCCTGCTGCCATTGATCCAGCAATATCATAAGCTCATTAAAACAAAGGACCGGCAGCAGGAACAGCTCCAGCTGCTACGCTTTCAACAGCAGGAGATCCAGGCGGCACATATTGCACCCGGCGAGGATGCAGCGCTGGAACAAGAGATATCACGACTGAAAAATGCTGAAATGCTCAACGAAGCCGTCCACAACAGTATCGAATCTCTCTACAACGCTTCCGGTGCGGTGGTGGAGCGGATCATGGAGGTGGGAAAGCAGCTGGACAATGCCTCCCGGATTGATGCGGAGTTGAAACAACCATCGGAGGACTTGTTGGAAAGTGCCTACAGGATAGAAGATGTGGTGGCTTCCCTCAGGACTTACCTGGGGCAGATCCAGATGGATGAACGCCGCCTAGAGACCGCTGAGGAGCGGATGGATTTGCTGATCAAGCTGAAACGGAAATATGGCGAGACCCTCCAGGACGTCATGGATAAGGAAACCACCATAAGAAGAGAATTGGCGCAGATCGAAAATCTTTCCGGAAATATTTCCAAGACCCATCAGTCTCTGTTGAATATTCAGGAACGAACTAGTGCCCTGAGCGACCGGTTGTCCAGGAAGCGGCAGAAAGCGGCTCAGCATCTTTCGCGTTCCGTAGAGACGGAACTTGCCACCCTGAAGATGAATCAAACCCGGTTTCAGGCATCCCTGATTCCTGTTGTCTCGAATCCGGTGCCGGATCCATTTCTTATTGCCGGCGACAAAATCCTGACGGAAGCAGGCTTTGAGACGGCCCAATTTTTGATTGCACCGAATGTCGGAGAGTCCCTGAAACCCATGTCCGATATTGCGTCCGGGGGCGAGCTTTCCAGGATCGTACTGGCCTTGAAGGCCATTCTGGCACAGACCGACTCCGTGGAAACCATTATCTTTGACGAGGTGGATGCCGGTATCGGCGGAACGGTTGCAGAAGTGGTAGGCAACAAACTTGCCAAACTCTCCCGGTTTCACCAGGTGATCTGCATTACGCATCTACCTCAAATCGCCCGATTCGGTAACCACCAGTTCAAAATCGCCAAACAGATTGTTTCCGGAAGAACAGCGACCACTATCCATAAATTGACCCATGATGAACGCATCAACGAAATCGCCCGAATGATGGCTGGTGAAAATGTAACCCCAAAAACCCTGGCCCATGCTTCTGAGATGATGGCAGGGGCCACTAATACCTAAATTAAATCCGCAATTCATCCTCTTTTTATCCGGATTGACCCTTCCCTTAATTCCCTTATAATCTTTTTTACACTATGAAATATCCGGGTTATAGCATTTGTCAAAATGGCGATCCGGTTATCCCGAAAAGGGGATTTCATATTTTTTTCAAAAGGGCATATCAACCAAACCCTTGTCTTGTGCCCCTATACCCGTAACCCCCTAAAGAGCGACTCTGTCGTGTTTGATAAAATCGCAAAACGATTTTATAGGTGAAACGATGACCCTTTACAGCATTCCCCCTCTGTTGTCTCTTATCTGTTTTGCATTTCTGGCTATCGTTGTGCTGGCACGCAAGAAAATGACGACCGTCAACACTCTTTTTTTCCTATTGTGCATAAACGGCATATTTCTACATACAGACATCCTGATCCTGTTTATCGTCGAAAGCCGTGAGATTGCTCTTTGGTCCAGCCGCATCGACCACGTCTTTGCTGTTTACGCCATACCGCTGTATATTCATTTTTTTCATGCCTATCTGAACATCGACCGCCGGAAGTGGTTGATCTACACAACTTATGCCGTGGCATTTGCGCTCATGTGGTTTTCGTTGACCCCCCTGGTTATCGAGAAGATGAATTTATATGAATTCGGATATTTCGGAGGTGGCGGCAGGCTATACCCTGTCATCGGCGCCGGCGCGGCTGTGGCTTCCCTTTACAGTCTCGCCATCATCTGCCTGGCCATACAGAGGGAGCAGAACAGTGTCCAGAAGAACAAACTGAAGTATATCCTGACCGGGTTCGGTGTCATGGGGTTTCTAAATGGGCTCAATGTGCTGCCGTTGCTGGGATACGCTTTCTACCCTCCGGGTACCTTCAGTTTCATTCCTTTGATTGTTTTTGCCGTAGGTTTGTTCAGATACGATTTGCTGGATATGGGTATCATCATTCAAAAAAGCCTCTTGTATTCTATTCTGACACTGTTTTTGACCTGCCTCTATGCGATAATCGTTATGTTTTCGAATCAGTTCTTTCATAGAAATATCTTTGCGGACACCTTTTATTTCCAGTTGACCTTTTTTCTGGTGGTAGTCATCCTTTTTGGCCCGATTCAGACACGCGTGCAGAAAGTCATCATCCCCTATTTTCAACGGGAAACGGCAGCGCTTAAAAAATCCATGCGCCGTGTCAGCAGCCAGCTGTCCGCCGCTCTGGATAGCAGTACCATTGCCCGGATCCTGTTGACGGCGTTGATGGAGAATCTCCAGGTAAGTCACTGCACGATCTATCTGCAGGATGTCTCCCAAAACGGTTTCAGACGGTTTGCATCAAAAAGCCTCGTTCCTCAGACCTTTCCCCATGCATATGTGCCAAGCACGGACTCTCTGGTGAGATTGTTGAAACGTCAGGAACAGCCTGTGAGTCGAAATCTGTTGATGGAAAAGGTGCAGGAAAAGGCGTCCGGACAATGTCTCTATGACATGGACAAGTTATGGGCGGAGATTGTTTTCCCCATGAAGGTCAAGGAACACTTCATGGGTTTTATCGTTCTGGGAGAGAAAAAATCGAGAAATTTGTTTGGTCGGGAAGAATGCAGTCTGGTGATGATGCTTGCCATTCAGGCCTCCCTGGCTATGGAAAACGCCCGGGCATACAAGCACGTGGACAGGCTGAACAAAAACCTCGAGGCAAAGGTTCATGAAAGAACCATTGCCCTGGAAAACGCGCTGTCAGAGGTAAAGAAATCTCAGGAGCTTCTGATTCGCTCTGAAAGTCTTGCTGCCATTGGTCAGCTGGTGGCGGGCGTTGCCCATGAACTCAACAATCCTATTTCAGCGGCCATGAGCCTGATACAATCGACTCAGGCCGATTTTGAAGCCCATATCATCGCTGATAAGGAGATCATCAGGAGTGATATCGCATACAGCCTGAAAGCACTTGGTCGGGCAAAGAAAATTGTCTCCAGTCTCTTGTGTCTATCCCGCCAAACCGATTCTTATTCTGAATTCGTCGATGTCAACGAGGTTGCCCAGGACGCATTGCGTGTCTTGGATGGTCATATCAGGCGAGGTAATATTCAGATCGAGAAAGATTTTCAATGCCCGATTCCTTCCATTCAGGGTAATTTTGCCCACCTGGGTCAGGTCGCCATCAATATTATTCAGAATGCCTGTCAATCCATGCAGGGACACCATGGCAGTGTTGTGTTGTCAACACGCTATCGAACAGATGTGAATCAGGTTGTTTTTTCCTGTCGGGACGGCGGTCCCGGTATCAATCCTTCCATCCAAAAAGATATTTTTAAGCCTTTCTTTACAACCAAGCCGGTGGGGCAGGGAACAGGCCTGGGGCTCTATATCAGCCATGAGATCGTTCGAAAACACCAAGGCAGAATTGTTCAAGAAAATTCCACCGAAGGCGGAGCCCTGTTCGAAGTGTATCTGCCGGTAAGTTGACAGCAGTTCCCGGTAAAAAAATAAATAGCGTCGGTTAAGGCTTCCCGCTGAATTTTCATTTATTTTTTCGCAAAGTG
>QMMS01000087.1 GCA_003647375.1 Deltaproteobacteria bacterium | reverse complement strand
GAAAACGAATATTGAAACGTACTCCGCAACAAGACTTGTCGGTGAACTCAAGTTGAGTCGCTATAAAAATGTGCTGGCTATTACAGTTCAATACCAACGACTGTTTCTTCATGTTTCAAATTCAACATTCGATGTTGGACGTTCGATGTTCGATGTTCATTCGTTTTGGACGCCGCGTTATTGTGTCGATACCATAGGATCGGATGCGGACATGATTTGTAACTAAGCCAAATACCACGATTAGAAAGTGCTTATTCCGTTTCAGGACGATACAGATATCCACCGAAGATATTCTGACGGGTTATCCGGTTGACAATATCATGGAAGGTAGATTCCATGACGTATTTGAGGAAGGAAAGTTTTTCTTTTTTCTTGTAAACAGTGGAGACACTGCCCTGGATACCGCCCAGTTGACCTGCCCATTCAATAGCATCTTCAAAATTTCCAAGACGATCCACAAGACCCTGTTTTACCGCCTCTTCCCCTGTATATATCCGACCGTCGGCCAGTGATTTGACATGGTCGATATCCATGTTCCTGCCTTCGGCAATGGCCGTGACAAACTGTCGATGGGCCTGGTCGACAAATGCCTGCAGCACCTCTTTTTCTTCCTTGCTCATATCTTTTGTCGGGGATCCCATATCCTTGAACGGGCCGCTTTTTATCACCACCGGGACCATTCCGATTTTATCGAGAATCGCGCGAAAGTTGGTGTAGGCCATGATAACACCAATACTACCGGTGATGGTACCCGGGTTGGCGACAATGCCGTTGGTTGCTGCAGCGATGTAGTATCCCCCGGAAGCTGCAACGGATCCCATGGAAGCGATGACTTTCTTTTCTGGTGTTGTTTTACGGATTTCCCGGTAGATTTCCTGAGATGGTCCAATGACCCCGCCCGGTGAATCGATCCTGATGACAATCGATTTAATGTCATCATTCTCTCGAAATCGTTTAATTAAATTAAGAATATCTCTGGATTCGGTGATGACCCCTTGGATTTCAACAACACCGACTTGGCCGTCACCGGGTTCGACGACCAGATCGGATAACCCGGCGCGTTTCAGGGTTGTTGTTACCAGCAGTAAAATACAGAAAACAGCAACCGCCATCAATGCGGATAAAATAAGAAATGAAAACAGATATGGATGTCTTCTAGAAAACATGATATTTTTATTCCGTCATTTAAAACTTGGTCCTTTGGGCCAGGTCAGAGATATTTGGCTATGCCGATGGCGGTAGTTAGTTAAATCCGAAGCACAAAATTCGAAATCCTAAACGGTTCGACAGGCTCACCGCCCTGAGCAAGGTCGAAGGGCAATACCGAATGATCCAAATTCGAATGATCAAAACAGGACCTTGGAGATACCAGCTCACGCACTATGTTTGAACCGAAACAGCGCTCGCTAACCCCGTAGCTTGCTGCGGGGTTCTTCAATCATTTGAGCATTTGATATTTGGATTTGCCCTTCGACCTTGCTCAGGGCGGTGAGTTAGTCGAACCGTTTCGTGTAGCGATAACGTCGCGTCAAATAAATTTGTAAAACAAATTTATTCGTCGTTAAGCTTCTCTTGAAGATTTTCGCGCAAAATTTCACCGAAGCTGGAGGTAGCAGGACCGATGTTATTTACATACTCGGTCAGCAATTCCTGCTCATCCTCTATCTCCATTCGTTTTATCGATAGACCGATGCGGCGTTCTTCACTATTGATATTCATGACCCGCGCAGTAATGACATCGCTGATGTTAAACATTCCTACCGGTGTTTTAATTTTTTCTTTACTGATCTCCGACACATGCACGAGACCTTCGATGCCCTCTTCAAGTTCGACAAATATGCCGAAATCCGTCACATTCGTGATGGTACCGGTGATTTCTTTGCCGACCTTGTAGCGTTCAGTCACCGTCTCCCATGGATCTGCCTGGAGTTGTTTGATACCCAGTGAAAATCTTTCGTTATCCTTATCGATTTCGAGTACAATAGCCTGGATAACGTCGCCTTTCTGATACATTTCAGATGGGTGCTTGATCCGTTTTGTCCAGGATATATCCGATATATGAACCAGGCCGTCGATGCCTTCGTCGATCCCGACAAACAGTCCAAAATCCGTAATGTTTTTAATTTTGCCCTCGATGGTGGTTCCCACGGCATACTTTTCGCTGATAACGTCCCATGGGTTGGGGGCTACCTGTTTCATGCCGAGTGAGATTCGCCTGCTTTCCGGTTTGATGTCCAGAACCACCGCTTCGACAATTTCTGCGACCGAAACAATCTTAGAGGGATGCCTTACTTTTCGGGTCCATGACATTTCCGACACGTGTATCAACCCTTCGATACCTTCCTCCAGTTCCACAAAGGCACCATAGTCGGTAAGGCTGACGATTTTCCCAGTGACCTTGGATCCAACGGCGTATTTGTCTTTTGCCGTCAACCACGGATCTTCGGTCAACTGCTTCATGCCCAGGGACACCCGCTCTTTTTCAAGATCCAGGTTCAGTACTTTTACCGAGATCTGGTCCCCCATGGAAAAAAGTTCCGATGGGTGCTTTACCCTGCCCCAGGAGATATCCGTGATATGGAGAAGACCATCGACCCCGCCCAGATCAACAAATACACCGTATTCGGTAATATTTTTAACAACACCATCGATGACCTTGCCCTCTTCGATTGAAGAGAGCGTTGCAGCCCTTTTTGACTCTCGCTCTTTTTCCAGAATTGCCCGCCGAGAGAGAACAATATTGCTTCTTTTCCTGTTATATTTCAATATCTTGAATTCATAGGCATTGCCGACCATGTCGTCGAGATTTCGTATAGGTCGTAAATCGGCCTGCGATCCGGGTAGAAAAGCCTGGACACCGATATCAACAGAAAAACCGCCTTTTACGCGGTTTGTTATGGTGCCTTCTACGGTTTCATCTGCATCGTGGGCCTTCTTGATCTCTTCCCAGACCTTTACCTTGGTGGCTTTTTCTTTTGATAGAACGACAACCTCATTCTCGTCGTCCCACCATTCAACCATGACTTCAACAGGGTCGTCAATGCTGGCCTTGATGTCGCCGTTGTCATCCATAAATTCATTGATATTGATCTGCCCTTCGGATTTATACCCTATGTCAACCAGGACATGGTCTTTGTCGATGGAAATGATTCGACCTATGACGACTTCGCCCTCTGCAAAACGCTTAAAGCTTTCTTCGTACAGATCCATCATGCTTTCCATGTCGTCTTCTGCCACCTGTTTGACCTCGGGCTCGGACGAGGCTGATGTCTCTTCACTTTCATCGGCCGGCGCAGAATCGTTTTCTAAACCACCCTTGTTGATGTTTTCCGTTGAGCTGTTGTCTGTAAGATCTTCCATTAATCGTGTTACCCCCTTAACCATTTTTTATCGGCACTTTATAGCCGTATAACCTACAATTATTAACAGACCCTATATCATATTACAATATTTAATTTCATTAATTCGTTCATATGAAAGAAATTACGAACCGCTTTCATTGGAAAGTGTCAATATGGTATTCAGCATCACCTCGACAACTCCCTCAGCGGATAGATGGGTGGTGTCGATGATAAAAGCATCTTCGGCAGGTTTTAATGGGGACAATTCCCTGTTACTGTCATTGTGGTCCCGGTTTTTCATGTCTTCCTGCACCGTTTCCAATGTTTGAGTATGCTGAGATTTCAACTCGCTGTGTCGTCGCTGTGCTCTGGCGTCAATTGCCGCATCTATATAAAACTTGACATCCGCCTCGGGAAATACCACCGTCCCCATGTCTCGGCCTTCAAAGACAACCGATTTCTTTTCTCCCATTTTTCTTTGAACATCTAACAGATACTGCCTGACAGCAGGCAGGGCCGATACAGCTGAAGCAAGCATCGTCACCTCAGGTGTTCTGATTTTATCGGTGATGTCTTTATCGTTGGAAAAGATCCGTGACTTACCGTTAATTTTCCGAAACAATAGGGAGAGATCCTGACAAAGTTTTTGTATCTGCTTGTTGTCGCCTGGTACAATACCGGCTTTATTTACTTCAAAGGCAATGCAGCGGTAAAGTGCACCAGTGTCCACATACTGGTAATTAAGCCGTTTTGCAAGCAAACGGCTTACGGTTGTCTTTCCGGATCCAGCCGGCCCGTCGATGGTGATCAGCAGGGCTTTTTCGGATTCACAGGGTCTGTTTTTTACGCGTTCTGCCATATCATTCAGGGTTGCCGGCCGCCTTGATACCTTCTTCGACAGCTTTCATGTTCAAGGGGATCAGCTTTTTCTTGGATGCGAATTCTTCTTCAATGGATGCTTTCAGGGAGGCGATGCGGACGATGTTGCTTTTTGCCACAAAAGACGCCAACGCGACGACATTCGCAGCTTTAACCGTTCCGAGGTCCCTTGCGATTTCGATAACCGGGACGATCAGTTCCTGCACATCATCACGACCGCTTCGAATGGATATGAGTGAACCATTGATAAAAATAATCCCTCCAGGTTTGATCGTGCCTGCGAATTTTTCCAGGGACGGCCGATTCATGGCAACCAGGTGGGTAGGATTCTTGATTACGGGTGATCCAATGGGTTGATCGCTCACCACAACGGTGCAGTATGCTGTACCACCCCTCATTTCCGGCCCATAAGAAGGAACCCACGACACCTCCAAACCTTCCTCCATTGCGGCATGCGCGAGAATTTTCCCCATTACCATGATACCTTGTCCACCAAAACCGGCGAACTGTACTTCAGTCTGCATTGTTCCTCCTCATTCTATACCGGTTGCCATAAATTTTCATGCTCAAACGTGCACAACAAAGTATGATAAATTCTAAATCCGAATATCGAAATACGAAACAAATCCAAATATCGAATGCTCAAATGATTCAAACATGGTGTTTGAACTTGTGTCTCCAAGGTCTTGTTTTGATCATTCGAATTTGGATCATTAGATATTGTTTAGGATTTCGAATTTTGTGCTTCGGATTTAATTAATAACAACATCGGCATAGCCAAACATCTCTGACCTGGCCCAAAGGACCAGGTTTCAAATGACGGAATAAATGCTCAGGCCGCCTCCGGTGTTTTGTATTCGCCCAACGGATAGTAGGGCAACATGTTGTCTTCCGCCCATTTGACAGCATCAACCGGTGTCAATCCCCAGTTGGTTGGGCAAGTGCTGATCAGTTCCACCAGGCTGAAACAGCGGGCTTCCATCTGGTACTGAAAGGCCCGTTTGATGACTTTTTTGGCCTTGACAATATGCTTGGGTTTCAAAACAGCTTGCCTGACGATGTATGCGGGGGTTTGCAGTGCGGCAATTAACTCCGCCACTTTGATGGGCATACCCACATCGTCAACATCACGACCGAAAGGTGATGTCGTTGTGCGCTGGTTCGGCATGCTTGTGGGGGCCATTTGTCCACCGGTCATTCCATAAATAGCGTTGTTCACAAAAATGGTGGTAAATTTTTCTCCCCGGTTGGCAGCATGGATGATTTCACCCATGCCGATACTCGCCAGATCGCCGTCTCCCTGGTATGTAAATACCATGAGGTCCGGTCGGACTCGTTTAATGCCGGTAGCCATTGCCGGCGCACGACCGTGCGCCGCTTCCTGAAAATCGAATGTGAAGTAATTATATGCAAGTACGGCACAACCTACCGGTGCGATACCGACGGTACGCCCACTTATATCCAGTTCATCGATAACTTCCGCCACCAGCCTGTGAATGACACCATGTGTGCACCCCGGGCAGTAATGGGTTATCTGGTCGGATAAAGATTTGGGTTTTGTAAATGTTTTTCCCATAATATCAACTCCTTTTACAGCAATGTGTGGACAAATTCCGTCACTTCTTCCGGAGTGGGAACATCCCCACCGCATTTGCCATACCAGTGAACAGGCCTTTTGCCCTGAACCGATCTTTGAATATCTTCAATCATCTGTCCCATGCTCATTTCAATACTAGCCACGGCCTTGCAGGATTTCTTTTCGGCGGCGGCCAAGACCTGCTCTTCCGGGAACGGGAAGAGTGTCTGGGGCCTGACCATGCCGACTTCGACACCCTCCTTTTTCATGTTATCTATGGCTGTCCGGCATACACGGCTCATGGTACCGTAGCTGACGATGAGCACCTGGTAGTCTGTGTCGATATTGTAGGTATCGAAGCGGACCTCTTCTTGTTTCATCTGGTCATATTTGGCCTTCAATGTCAGGTTGTGCTGATTAAGCGCTTCGGGATCTAAAAAAAGCGACTTGACGAGATTCCGCTGACTGCTGCCGCGGTGATCCATGCCATTGGTTGCCCAGGAATCTTTGTCGCTGGCATCTGTTTTCAGATCGTCGGAAAATTCAACAGGTTCCATCATTTGCCCAATCAGCCCGTCTCCCAGAATCATGACCGGGTTTCTGTATTTTTCAGCCAGGGGGAATGCTTGCATCACCATCGTTACGGCTTCCTGAACACTCGCAGGCGCCATGACCAGCAACCGGAAATCACCATGTCCCCCGCCTTTGGTTGCCTGAAGGTAATCTGCCTGTGATGGCAGAATCCCCCCCAACCCTGGACCGCCGCGCATGATATTGACAAAAACCGCCGGGCACTGAGCGCCTGCTATGTAGCTGATGCCTTCGCTCATCAGGCTGATTCCCGGGCTCGACGAGGTCGTGAAAACACGGGCACCGGCAGCAGATGCGCCAAAAATCATATAAGAGACGGCCACTTCGCTTTCTCCTTGCAGAAAAACCCCGTCGACCTCCTTCATTCTTCTGGCGAGATATTCCGCCACTTCCGATTGCGGTGTGATGGGATATGCAAAATAGTTCAAACATCCTGCCCGAATGGCCGCTTCACCAATTGCTTCATTGCCTTTCATTAAAACCTTAGCCATTTTACTCCTCCGGATTTTGTCAATCGGTTATGTTCTCAACTGATTCTGTAATGGTTATGGCGACGTCCGGACACATTCGGCAACAGGTAGCACAGAATATACAGTCTTCGGGTCTCGCCTGATAGGCAGGAAAATAACCTTTCGGGCTGACATCCGTAGCAATTTCCAGAACGTCTTTAGGACAAACGGTTACGCACAACGCACATCCTTTACAGCGCTCTTCATCGATTGAATACTGATAGGGCATCTCCAACTCCTTCATGTAAGTTCTTCAGCTTGTAACCACGGGGGTACGAGCTGTCGTTTTATGGTCAGCAGGGGACATGAAAATTGGGTCATGTCGTTTGCCTTTTGGAGCGCATCCGGAACCGTGATGAATTCAACCGGCAAGCCATTTTGGTCTGCCAGGCGCAAAATAAAATCATATCCCTGCCGGACATGTTCTATGGTTGTATCTTGCATCATGTTGGCATTGCTGACGAGTCCGGTGATTTTCGTCTTGGCGGTCGTCTCGATCTCAATTCGAATTCTTTCACAACCTTCCAAGGTATCGGTATACGGTCTGAAAGGGTTGACAACCTGAAGCACCTTGGTCTGCCTGTTTTTAAGGGGCTCCGCTAATGCTGCGAGAACAGTTGCACCCACGCCATCTCCCCCGGCATCGAGTATGGCCAGAATGTCTTTTGTTCGAATCATTGCGGCAACACCCGGGCTGAGTATCGGCAGGTCGGCTTTCATGTACTGTTCCTGCGGCAGAATCACATCAATGTCGAGCAGTTGCAGCTGTTTGCGGGCTTCCCTGGTTCTGAAGTATGGGTTTACCAGATCAAGATCAGCTAGCTGAACGGTCTTTCCAGTCTGCCGTTCCGTTACTGCAAGATTAATGGAAACCTCGGTTTTACCACTGCCGTAATTGCCGACAATAACCACGATATCGTTGTAGTCCATAAGCATTCCGGGGTCTGGGTTTATGGTATTCTGTTCACAAAACAAATATAATCGTTACCTACCACAAAACAGTTCAGGATAATATTTAAAAGACTCTCCTTCTTATTTTCAAATACCTGCCGTGTCAAGGGTTTTAAAGAAGAAAACATTCCTCTTTTTATAAAATTTCTGATATGTTAAGTTCTGATATATGAAACGTGTCCATACAGGTATCGAAACTTTCTTATCGACACCCCCCAGCTGGATCAAGGGCCAGCGAATCGGGCTTTTGTGTAATCCGGCCTCTGTCGATGCCGACTTTCACCATTCCCGCCTATTGATCGAAGACATGTTTCCCGGACAGATCACGGCATTGTTTTCCCCACAGCATGGGCTGTTTTCAGAAAAGCAGGACAATATGATAGAATCAGAGGATATTGTCGACCCGGTATTAAAGGTGCCGGCATTCAGCCTGTATGGTAAAACCCGTTGTCCGGACCAAGACATGTACGATCTAATCGATACGCTCATTATCGATCTACAGGATGTTGGAACACGGGTATATACATTCACATCCACCCTTTCCTATTGCATGGAGGCTGCCCGTCGATATGGCAAAAGAATTCTTGTGCTGGATCGCCCGAACCCTCTGGGAGGTTCCAAGATAGAGGGGAACTGCCTGACAGACCCCTGTCGCTCCTTTGTTGGCCGTTACCCGATTCCCATGCGTCATGGAATGACCATCGCTGAATTTGCCGGAATGATCAACGATCATTTCAACATCGGCTGTGACCTTCACATATCTCCAATGAAAGGCTGGAAGAGACATATGCTTTTCGTGGATACGGGGCTTCCCTGGATTGCGCCTTCTCCCAACCTTCCAACGCCGGCTTCTGCCATGGTCTATCCAGGCCAGGTAATATGGGAAGGCACAAATGTTTCGGAAGGCAGAGGTACCACCCAGCCGTTCGAGTGTTTTGGTGCGCCTTATATCAAACCGCAAAAACTGCTGTCCCATATGGGCATTCGAGATCTACCCGGTATGATTTTGCGGGAAACTGCTTTTGAACCAACATCCAACAAGTGGCATGGGTCCCTCTGCAGGGGGCTTCACATCCACGTTCTGAATTCCGAGGCTTACAAACCCTATGAAACCGCCCTGCTTCTACTACATGCAGTTATCACAAACCACAAAAAATCGTTTCAATGGAAAGACCCGCCCTACGAATATGAATTTGAAAGATTGCCCATGGATCTGATTGTCGGTGATTCAGGCCTCCGGAAACAGCTTGAAGGACTGAATGATCCATCAGAAATATTTGACTCCTGGAAACCGGCCCTGGAACAGTTCAGCTCTTTGAGCAAGCGTTATCATCTATACGAATATGAATAAAAAAACAGCCGACTGGGTACGAATGCGATTCAAGAAAAACAAGGTGTGGGTGGCTCTGGGCCCATCCGGGCAACCTCATGTTGAAGACGGAAAGATGCTGATCAAGTACCAGTTGGATCAGCCGCATGAATACCGGGTCCATAGCAAGCATGTGCAACCCTTGGAACCTGCAGGCACATCAAGAACAACTGAAATTGACCAGACATCTGTCTCTCCGGTGAAAACACCATCCAAACAAATGGATAAAAATGGTGAAACGGATCGCGTTGTCCACGTTTATACGGATGGGGCATCTTCCGGCAACCCTGGCCCGTCCGGGATTGGAGTGTTGCTCCGGTATGGTAGCCATGAGAAGGAAATTTCAACGTATATCGGTATCGCAACCAATAATATCGCTGAATTGGAGGCTATTCGGGTCGGGCTTTCCTTTATCAGGAATCCTGCCCTGCCCGTTCGCGTTTATACGGATAGTTCTTATGCCCTGGGACTTCTGGCCAAGGGTTGGAAAGCCAGGAAAAACCAGGAACTTGTTGCCGACATTCGTAAAATGGTGACGGAGTTCAAGGATATATTGTTTGTAAAGGTCAAGGGGCATTCCGGTAATGCAGGAAATGAGAGGGTGGACGGACTTGCTACCGATGCAATTGCAAGGGAGAAAAAATAAAGAGCGCTGTTTTTTAAAAACAGCGCTCTTGGTTGATCAGGAAGAAGATTTATGACTTGTCGGATTTCAGGCCGTCGATTTCTTTTTTCAAGTCATCAATTTCTTTTTTGTAGGCTTCCGGGTCTTCGGAGCTAGACTCACCGCCCACTGATGAATCGTCTTTTTTCCAGGTATCTTTCATTTCATCAAAGCCTAAATAAATAGCCAAGCCGCCTCCCAGCAAAAGCATTACGGGAATAGCGCCTGCTAAAAGTTGCAGGAACTCACCGAACCAGACGGAAAGGCCGATAAGCCCCAATACAGCTGCTACTGCACCACCGATTAACGTTTTCATGAATGATCACCCTCCTTTAATATCCATTGGTTTTAGCTTCAATATGACTTTAAGACCTAATTTAAACCAAAATGCAAGTACCAAATGACATATCAGACTTTTTTAGATATTGCAAAGGTTCATCTGTTTTGTTATTTTTTCATTCTGAGTGGCTATATAGATACCTTTTATCCCGAAAAGGGGATACCATATTTTTTTACAAAGGACATATCAAACGAAGCTTTGCCTTGTGCCCACCGGATTGATGATGAAATACGGCCGGTTGTTAGTAACATAAGACCGCAGAAACATCATCAATCCGGCAGGGCACTACGCTAGTGATGCAGATTGATCATGATATGTCCTTTTTAAAAAAATATGGAATCCCCTCGACTTTGGATCTATAAATATTTTCAAAGGTGTTATGAAAAAAAAGCACGACAAAACCGAATCACAATCAAAATATAGTTGGCGAAGGATAGTAGATACCCTTCTCAAAGGCACCCATCAGCATTATTTGTGCTATCTTCCGGCACACAAAGGCTGGTTTTCCTCCTGGCTTTTGAAGCGTTTTTTTTCCGGAATCAAAAGCGATCGGCAGCAGATTCAGATATTGAAGGACATCCCGGAAAATGCCACGGTTGTTTACCTGAATAAGTTTCAGAGTTATCTAGAATTTTTATTTTATCATACGCGCTTTATAGAAAACAGGCTCCCGGTTCCCGAACTGGGGTTCAATTACCACTCCCTGTTTTTTCAGCCGCTATCACGGTTATTGCGTGTTTTATTAGCCAGGCTTGATTTTCCGGCCCTGAAATGGAAGCTGCCCAATCCCTATCGAGACGGATATTTTCATAGAGAGTTGTCCCAGGGAAAAAGTGCTTTTCTGTCCCTGGTTGACAAAAAAGGATTTTATAATCGCTTTGTCAAGGCCCAAGTCGATCCAATTTATCACCTGATTGAATTGCAGCACAAATCGGATCGGGAGATTTATATTGTACCCCTCTTGATGTCCTTTGGGAAAAAGCCATTCCGCTCAATTCCAACCATCATGGATATTCTGCTGGGGCCTGAAGCCAGGCCCGGCGTTGCACGCAGGTTGACAACGTTATTCAAGAACCCTAAAAAAATATTTTATGAGGTTTCCAAACCGTTGAGTCTGCGGCAATTCCTGGAGACCCGAGACGTCAAAGACATGTCGATGGATCATCAGGCGCTTATACTCAGACGGGATCTTCTCCTTCAAATCAACCGGCACAAGCAGAGCATTACCGGTCCTATGAAAAAATCCATGGAGGAATTGAAAGAAAGCATCCTGACAAGCGATCGTCTGAAAGACTATCTCGATGAGCATGCCGTAAAACGCAAACTCCCCATCTCGAAAGTACGCAGGAAGGCAGATGCCTACATCGACGAAATTGCGTGTAAACAAAGCCCAGGGCTTATCCGGTTTGCAGAAATTGTTATCGGGTGGGTCATGAATACGATGTTCCAAGGGGTATCCTACAACGAAGAGGGATTACAGCATATCAAGGCGATATCACAAAAGGGACCGATTATTTTTGTGCCTTGCCACAAGAGTCATATTGATTACCTGATGCTGCCGTATTTAATGTACCGCAACAATATGGCGGTTCCTTATATCGCGGCAGGCGCTAACCTCTCCTTCTGGCCTGTCGGACCCATTTTCAGGGCTTTGGGCGCTTTTTTTCTCAGGAGAACTTTTCGGGGGAACGTCCTCTACTCCAAGGTTTTTTCTGAATATATTTACCGGGTGCTCTTAGAGGGTTACAACATAAAAATATTCATAGAGGGTACCCGTAGCAGGACCGGCAAACTCATCATGCCGAAGCTCGGATTTCTTTCGATCCTCATGAATGCCTACAAAAACGGCGCTTGTGACGATCTTGTTTTTGCCCCCATCTATATCGGCTATGACCGCGTCTTGGAAGAGAAGTCCTATCTGCACGAAATAGAAGGCGGTAAGAAAGAGCCGGAAAGTTTTCTACAGGTTGTCAGTGCCAGAAAATTTTTAAAAAATCGTTACGGCAAGATATATATCAAATTCCATCCGACCATCTCGCTCAACAACCTTCTTGAAAAGGACGGTACGCGCTTCGACGAAATGCTGACCAAAGACCAGAATGCTTTGTGCCGCAACATGGGGTATCGCATCATCAATGCCATCAATACCGTGACCGTTATCACCCCTCACGCGCTGGTTGCCAGCGTATTTTTGAATATTCCCAAGGAACGACTGCCCTATGACGACTTGTTGCGACACGTTGAGGTATACCTCCAGCATGTCACATTGCAAAATGCAGATATCGCCGACACCCTGGTAATGGATCACATCCATGCGGTGGAGAATGTTCTCGAGGATTATACCGGTCGAAAGTTGATTGAAAGAGTCGATGGAAACAAGGATAGCCCTCTTTCCGAAGCCGTTTACAAAGTCAATATTTCCAGACGCCCTGTCCTGGAATACTACAAAAACAACTGCATATCCTTTTTTGTGCCGGCAGCTTTTACCGCTCTGGCAATTCTGGAGAAAGATGCTTTCCAGTTTTCTGCCTCGGATCTCCAGAAAGTTTATTTATTTTTGCAGGATTTCTTTAAATACGAATTTGCCTTTGACGTGGACAAGGCAACGGATTTCTATCTTCGTAAAACCATCAAATCGTTTATAGACGATGCTATTATTATTCCGCATCCGACACTCCCGGAAACCTATAATATTACCTCGGCCGGTTTTAGAAAGCTGAAACATTATTCCCACTTTTTAAAAACCTATTTTGAGTCCTACTGGATCGTCCTCAGCTATTTTCGAAAAAACCCCCAAAAGGATATTTCCAGCAAGGATAGGATCAAGAAAATACAGGCATATGGTACCAAGTTATACAAGAACAAGGAGATAGACTTGCTTGAATCGCTATCAAAAATCAACTATACCAATGGGGTCAATTTTTTTACTACCCATAACGTGAAAGGTTCGGAGGATAGCGAAGGAATCGAATTTTACACAGGCATCATACAGAATTATCTGGGCCGTATCAATCATTAATATGAAAGCACTGATCCTCGCAGCCGGTTTTGGCAAGCGACTGGAACCGTATACACACCGTACGCCCAAGCCGCTTTTCACCATATCGAATCAGCCATTGCTGGACAGGGTTATCCGGAGACTCGCATTTGCCGGTATTTCCTCTATCATGGTGAATACCCATCATCTTCACCAGCAGATTGAACGTTACCTGTTATCCCAATCATATCCCATATCTGTTACAACACGGTACGAGTCGGAAATTCTGGGTACGGGGGGTGCCATTAAAAATCTATCTGATTTTTGGGACGACGAGCCCTTTCTGGTTGTCAACAGTGACATCCTGTTCAATACGGATCTTGAAGCCTTTGGGCGTTATCATATGAGCGGATGTTCGATTGCAACGCTCATGCTGTGTGATCATCAGATGTTCAACCAGGTATGGGTTGGCCCGGAGAACCGTATTTTGGGTTTCGATTCCGAAACGCGTCCCCTTCAGACCAGCAAAAATCCGCTGACCTTTACTGGAATTCAGATTATTCAACCGGAACTCCTGGACTTTATTCCAGCGAATCGATTCTACAGCATCATTGATGCCTATAAAACAGCCTTGTCGGAGAAAAAAAAGATCCGGGCCTACATCCCGGATCGACTTGTCTGGGCAGATATCGGATCCCCGGATCGATACCGGGAGGCTGCTTGTCAGGCCATGGCCCGGGAAGCTTTTTTTCGGCTGACCCGCCAAAACGATACGCCAGAGATACACATGAAAAAACTGGCCGGGGACGGATCCGATCGATTATGGTATCGTGTTATGGCAGCAGATACCGGCATCATCATGGTCGACCACGGCATCCGGAAAGGACCTGAAACAGAGGAAGTCGATTCGTTTGTCCGGATCGGTAAACACCTGTTTGCCAAAGGTGTGGCCGTACCTGCCATAATTTTGTCAGATCCGTTCGCGGGGCTTGTCTTTCTGGAAGATCTGGGAGACCTTCATCTTCAGGAAATGGTATTGCAGAATAAAACAGACACCGATTTAATCCTGTCCCTGTATCGCTCGATCATCGATCAGCTTATCCATATGGCATTGGCCGGGAGGGACGGGTTCGATCCTAAATGGACATGGCAGAGCGCAACATATGACCATACCGTTATCCTTGAAAAGGAATGCCGTTACTTTGTGGAGGCTTTCTTGAATAGATATCTGGGTATGGGTGTCCGTTTTGGGGAGCTTAAAAGCGAGTTTGTGTTCCTTGCAGAAAGTGTTGCTGCTTGTACGGATATCGGGTTTATGCACAGGGACATGCAGTCAAGAAACATCATGGTTCATCAGAGCCGCTGTTATTTCATCGATTTTCAGGGCGGAAGAACAGGACCGCTGCAATACGATCTGGCATCTCTGCTGGTGGATCCGTATGTAGCGCTTCCCCCCCCAGTCGTAAAGATGCTTTATAATTATTATGTTAAGTGTCTGTCGTTACATGGAGTTATTGATGAGTCTGCTTTTCGAAAAGGATTTGAAACCTGTGCCATAACGCGCAACCTGCAGATCCTTGG
>QMMS01000086.1 GCA_003647375.1 Deltaproteobacteria bacterium | reverse complement strand
CTAAAAACCGTAGGCGATTCGCCAAAACGGGCAGACACAAGGTCTGCCCCTACAGCGGGATTAGGGGGTATCATCGGCGCTTCAAATCGATCGACACGCACGAATATACAAAGGGTGTAAAGCATCCCAGCATTTGATTTTAATCTAAACTTCATATAAATCTCAAATACTGGTAAATTTGGCAATAGGTATTTCTATAAAGACATTACGTTATTTAAAGCACAGGTGACTAAAGGGAAATTGCATGACGTTACCGTTACAGAACATCAGGATCCTTGATTTTGGTCAATATATTGCGGGTCCTGCTACCGCCGTAATACTTGCAGATCAGGGAGCCGAAGTAATTCGTATCGTTCCTCCGGGCGGACCGCGATGGGATTCTCCTGCTATGGACACACTGAATCGACGAAAGAAAAGCATCGTACTTGATCTTAAAAAAAGCCAGGATATGACGATTGTTCATGATCTGATTGTTTCCGCGGATCTATCAAAACGCCGGAAGAGCACGCCCACTTGGGAACCATCGATGTGCTGACAGGTTTTGCCGGTGCCTTTGCTGTGGCTACCAGCCTGTATAAACACAGGAAAACAGGTGAAGCAGACGTTGCCCGAGCCTCGTTAGCGGCAGCCGGACAGCTTCTTCAGACTCCTTTTATGTATGATTATGAAAGTCGTGAACCGTTTAACGAAATCAGTGGGCGTCATATTAAAGGGTCCGGACCGCTTTATCGCTGCTATAAAGCGCTTGACAGACGGAAAAGACACAAGGGAAATACTCGAAGAGCTGGGGTTTTCCGATCAGGAAATTACTGAAATGCTGGATGCTGGTGTGGTATCCGAAAGCTGGAGCAAACAGTACCTCCCGGATTAGCCCGAACATTTCATGAAAATTGACGATGAATTCTTTACCCTATCGTTTGCAAGGACTCCTAATATAAGCGCTCACCATAGGGTTAAATATGGATGGCTGATCAAGTCATTTAATACCCTTCAGTTATGTAATGTAATTCCTAATATTAATATACCTGTTGGACTTAGGTTGATTTAACTACCTGTTATATTATCTGATTATGCCGATATCTAACCTGCGGCATAAAAATTGCTTCTCCATGTCTATAAGTGTTTATTCGTGGATATGAATTAACGATACAAGAATGCTCAATGGGAAGGTTCTTATGAAGCAATTTTCAAGCATAATAATTGGGTCGGCAGTTTTTGCCCTCATCATGGTATCTTCTGTTGCTGCGAGATATATTTCCGTACCGGCAGAAACTATAGTGGATAATTTCATTAAAACGATGGAACCATCAAAAGAGTTTATGTATTTAGCCTTTGTAGGTCTCATTTCCTGCCTGATTGGCACATTGATTAGACCACGCTAAGGATTCTTGAATTGAATTTCAACCCATTGAACATTTTTTTGCGTTTCAGTTGTTGGGATATTCGAATTCGAATCGATAACCCACATCCCCATTGTTTCAATCCGATGCGGTGAAGCACCTTTGCCCACCAGATAGCCCTTTACGATATTGGCTGTGAATTCAGACATTTTTTTGTTATAGCGGTTACTTCCACGGCTTTTAGAATAGCCTTTAATAGCGATTTCAAGGTGTGGGTGGTTGTGTAGCACAGAACTGAGGTTGTCAAGTGTCTCAATGCCATTCATGTTGAGCTCATTGTTGCTGTCGAATTCTATACGGATAACCACATGCTGGTCCGGCATATTAAACTGTTTTGGGTTGTCGTTTGAGTCGGGCTGAATATCGAGATAGCTTTCTGATGCTGCCATCTCGGATGGTTGTTCTTGGGTTGCTTTTGTGGGTTCTAACTTTTCCGGGATGATTGTCTGTTCTCCGGATTCAATCAGATCACTTTCCACTGAAAGGGAGGTTGGGTTGGTCTCTTGAAGTGTCGGCTTACCATGAAACAGGAAATATTGTGGGTAATAATAATAAACGGCAATAGCAACCCAGGTTGCAATCAATAATGCTAAAATCGTATATAATACCTTTTCAATAAGCGGGCTTCGGAATCTTGAAGAATATTTTTGCCGATCTGCTAACGGTGCTGTTTTATCCTGGCTCTTTTCCTTTTTGTGTCGGCTTTTCTGATTCTGCAATTTCAGTTCTTTCGCGCACTCCTTGATAATTTTTGGTCCAATTTTTTTGGACTCACCGATAAAGCCCGTTACCAGTGCTCGGTCACAGATAATGTTGGTGAGACGCGGATAGCCTTTGGAAAACCGGTAGACTTCCCGTATAGCGGCAGAATTGAAAAGCGATTTGGAGGCGCCTGCTACTTTGAGGCGATGGTGAATATATTTCCCCGTCTCTTTGGCAGACAGGGGTTGCAGATCGTAATTGACTGAAATTCGTTGACGTAAGGCTCTATTTTTGGGTTCCAGGATAATGCTGTTGAATTCGATCTGTCCGACAAAGAAGATGTTGATTAGTTTGGTCGATTGCTTTTCGATATTAGAGAGCAATCGGATCTCTTCCAGCAATTCCTGACTGAGTTGTTGAGATTCGTCGATGATCAGCAGTACTTTTTTTCGTTCGCCATGCGCACGGTTCAGAAAGTCAGTGAAATTGTGAACGAACTCTCCTTTGCTGGAAAACGCATGCGGCAGCTGGAATGCCTTGCCGAGGTATGAGAAAAAATCGTCTTTCTCTATCCCCGGATCGAGCAGAGTCGTGACAATTATCTCCTCGCCAAGGGTGTTTACCAGCGCATTGATCAGCGTCGTCTTCCCGGTACCCACATCTCCCGTAAGCAGGAGAAATCCCATGTTATCCATCAGTCCGTACCTCAGAACCGCCAGTGCCTCCTTGTGCTTATCTCCAAGCCACAGGAAGTTCGGGTCCGCAGTGATCTGAAATGGTTTCCGGGTAAGTTGGTAATATGATAGATACATTTAGAGTTGGTCCAAAAAAGTCAGGTCTTTGCCTTGTGTGTGTTTAGTGCCGATGGAAACGACTTCCACTTTTTGTTCATGTGTATTCCGGTAGTACAATCGACCTTTGTAGGAAAACAATACCTCGAAAACGGTTTCCCTGTTTTTTTTGCCGAAAACCTTTCTCTTGATCGGTACACGCTTGGGGTCATCATGGAGTTGAAGCATAATTTCTTCGGCTTTCAATTGTAAATCCGGCGTCAGTAAAATAAATCCGCTGATCGCTCGATCATGAACAAGGAGGTTTTTGTAGAGCGTTCTAAATCGTTTTTGGACGACTTCGGAAGCCTTAACTTTTTGTTTATTACTTTTGAGCTCTCCTTTCTCATACTGTGATATTCTATCCTTGAGGACATTGAGCTCTTCTTCTTGTGCCTTTTGAAGGAAAAGATTTTCTTGCATGCTTTTTTCTAATATTACGATTTCATCGATCATTTCATCTTCGGTTCTGCTGGCTTTTTCTTTTTCAGAATCAAATATTTTCCTGGTTTTTCGCAACTCGTTGGAAAGATACTTTCTTTGCTCGTTCAAGGTACCGAGCTTGGTTTGATGGGTTCGCTCCTTCTTTGACAGGCGATCGATTTCATCTTGAATATGGCTGGTTTCCATCACGGCTATTCGGGAACCCCTTCTATAATAGAATGAAAATATCATAATCGACAGGAAGATAAATGTCATCAGCATGGCATAGGAAATGAACTGATCGAGTGCGACTTGGGCATCCACCATCACGGTGAATCCTTCATTTAACGCAGCGTAATTCTCCTTGGCGATCTGTATGGACGGGGTTGCCGAATTGGGCATCTCTTCTTGACTGAACGTGCCTGGATATACAATGGTATTCGAGCGTGTGGTTACGGTTACAGAAGCTTTGACACCCCAGGAAAGCAGCACTTTTGATTGAATGTAGCGGTCGATATTTTGGTTAATGGCATCGGCTATGGTGAGCCTGCCTTCAAACAGAGGACGGGTGTCTCCGATATAGATCTCTTCAATCTCATCACTATACAGGGATTGGAGTTTCTTTTCGAGCATCTGGACAGAAGCGATATATAGTACCGGCGGCATAAGAATGCACAGGATTAATATCTTGAATGGAAAATACTTCATGAAAGCCCACCAACCCAGAGGATCCGGGAAAGAAAAAGATCTTTTATCACGAAATAACGAAAGTACGAAACCACGAAAAAGACCATGAACTGCAAATCCAAAAATAGACAGAATTCCTTACGGTCGCAGTCTGCTGCATGGGTCTTCATTATTTGCGTGTTTTTCAGATTTCGTATTTTCGTGATGGTTTTATTGTTTTTGCCACAACAACACACAAATTTTACAGTTAAGGGACTAAGTCGTTACCCACGATTTTATAACTTGGATAAAACCGACCTTGCTTCATCAGCGCCGTCGAAATTCTTATCAAGACGTATCGCTTTTTCGAGTTGTTTTTTGGCACCAGTCTTATCTCCCTTTTGATAGTATGCCATGCCAAGGTGATAGTTGACGGTCGGGTTGTCGGGCAGCTTTTCCAGACTGTCTTCAAATTCGCTGATAGCACTGTCATAGAGACCTTTCTGGTAGTAGATCCACCCCAGTGTGTCCATGACACTCGGTTCTTCCGGGAGTTGTTCTTTGGCTTTTTGGGCGTACCCCAGGGCTTCATCGATATTCTTATCCTGGATAGACAAAAGGTAGGCAAGGTTGTTGGCGGCCGGTGCGAAATCAGGCTTGATGTCAAGTGCGGCACGATAGTGTTTTTCGGACAGGTTGAACTGTTTCCGCAGGTCATAGATCGTACCGAGCATCATATTGGCGCTGGTCTGTTTCGGGTTTTTTTCAATAATTGACTCATACTGGGCGATGGCCTTGTCCGGATTATTTCCTGAAAGGTATAACCGTGCGAGAGCATAGTAGGATCTGAGATAATCCGGATTTGTCTGAAGCGCTTTTTTAAAGGCGGATTCCGCCTTGTCCTGCATGTTCTGGGAAAGATAAAGCCCTCCTTTAAGGTTGTAGATGACTGCAAGCACAGCCGGCACATCACCAATGATCTCGATTTGCCGGTCGCATTTATCAAGAGCGGCTTTGAATTCCTTCTTCTCGGTGTGAAGGAGAACGACATTGGTGAACACATCCATCAGTTTTGGATTGATGGACAATGCTTTTTCAAAATTTACAAGTGCTGCCTTATATTGTTTGGTTAATCGTTGCAACAACCCCATGCGAAAATACCCGGTAGGATTTTTGGGATCTAAAGTGATGAGTTTCTGAAAATTTACTTTGGCGCCGTCGATATCTTTTTGAAACAGGTTCGTGTTTCCCAATACCAGCGTTGCCTGATAATTGTCCGGTGATAACGCAAGTATTTCAATGCTCTCTTTCTTGGCAAGCTCGAAATCACGTTGCCGCAAGTAAATTTCGGCCATGAGAAGTTTGGCTTTTAGAAAACGCGGATTGGACTCAATGGCTTTTCCGAGGGATGACTTTGCCATGTTGCTGTCACCTTTGCCAAGATAGGAGACGCCCAGAAAATAGTGCGCTCTGAATGATCGGGGTTCCTCTTCCACCAGCTGGCTCAATATCTCGATGGCGCTGTCGAACTGCCTTTTTTGGACCAGCAGTTCTCCCTTTAACAACCGGGCTGGAAAGTATTTAGGACGTTCTTCGAGTATAGCGGCGATGGTCGACTCAGCTTGATCCAGATTTTTATTCTTGAGATGAAATCCGGCAATGGTGTTTTTGACACGAATATCGTCTGGTTGACGATCGAGTGCTCTGGTGTAAAGCCCCAGCGCCTTTTCGTTATTTCCCGTCATTTCATAAAAAGCGGCTGCAACCATGTAGGACCGGATGTTGTCCGGCTCTTTTTCGATGGCGGCCGCATAAGAAAGCTCGGCTTTCCGGTTCATTTTGCGCTGTGCAAAATAATTTCCCTGGTAGATCAACAGCTCGGCATTGTCAGGATTCGTCCTTATGGATTCATTCAGAATCGCTTCAGCTTTTATAAATTCATTTTTACTTCTGTAGAAATTGAAAAGAATGAGACGCGGTTTGATGTCCTTGGGATCGATTTCCGCGGCCTTGACAAGGTACTTTTCTGCAAGGTCGAGCTGTCCATTTCTGGCAAGTATGCGGGAAAGTCCCATGTATGCACGTGTCTGTTTAGGATCGAGCTGAATAATTTTGCGGAACACGCTCTCAGCTTCATCCAGTTTTTTATCCAGATCAAAAAGTCCTGCATTTAAAAAGAGGGCATCGATATTGTCGGGATCCCCGGTGAGAATTTTATCCAGGAGCTCTTTGGATTTTTCGGTCTGTTTACCAAGCAGATAAAACGTTGCCATTTTCAACTGGGCGTCGGTATTGTTTTCATCCAGCTGGATAACGCGGGAGTAGGTTCTGAACGCACCCTGGGAATTTCCTAATTTAAGGTAGGTTTCACCAAGTGCGACATGTGCGGCGACATATTCCGGGTCAATCTGGACAGCGTTCTTGAATTCAAGTTCGGCACTTTTGTACTCGCCTTTTTCAAAATATGCATTCCCTTTTTCAAAGTGCGCCAGCTTTTTTTCTTCATCGGATGAACAACCCCATACGATCGTGAGGATCAGTATAATGGTCAGTCCTATATAATGTATCCACTTCATTTTAACCTCCGGAGAAATAAAAACATGTTTGTAAAACCTCACCTTATAGCATTTGTCAAAATAACGTTCCGGTTACTCCGTAAATATGGAATCCCCTTGAGCTGAGAGACTTATTCAGAACATATTTATCCGCCTTCGCAGAATACCACGGGCTTGCCCGTGGGGTTCCATGACAACCCCTATAGGTAAAAATTAGCGTACGGTATATTTAACATGGAACTAAGACCAAGTCAAAATTTGATATGGGAATAATATTGTTTAGCGTATTTGTTATTGGTAAAAAAGAGGGAACGGTATTGTTCCTTTAAGTCAAGCAGTGGTACTTTCATCTGATGAAGTTTCCTGTTAATGTGTGATGATGGCCAATAAGTCGTTATTGCCTGAATTCTGTATTGCTATTTCACTTTGCACGTCCAGAGACATGGAATTTCCTGACCGCAACTCATGTTGTTTCCCGGCATGGGTAATTTGGGCATCGCTTGATTGCAGGCAGATGTGCCAGCGTTCAGGTCGGCACGGGACCTTTTGATAGGTGGCATGGGGCTTGATCAACAATTTAGCGACATGGAGCTTGTCGGTTTTTTCCAGGTATTGGATGGATCCCCATGCATAGGTCTGCAGGAGATGAACCTGGCATTCCCTCCGGCCTTGCTGTTTCAATATCGATACGATATCTTTGACGTTCCTGCTTGTTTTCAGGTTGGAAACAAACACGGCATCGGGTGTTTCGACAATGGTGGCATCTGAAATGTCATTGACGGCTACCAGACGGCTTTTGGCGATGATCAGAGAGTTTTTGGTGTTATATGAGGTCACGTCCCCTGTAATAACGTTGCCGTCACCATCTTTAGGCATGCTGTCATACAGGGAGCTCCACGTTCCAATGTCGCTCCAACCGAAGTTTGATGGCAAGACCACACCTCTTGATGTTTTTTCCATAATCGCAACATCGAAGGATATGCTCGCAAGGTCTTGATACGCATCTCTCGAAATGGGCCCGCCTTTCTTGACGATTGCCGACATTTTTGCAGTCATATCGGGTTCAAACCGCTTGAACTCGTTCAAAATGCTGGATGCCATGAAAGCAAACATACCGCTGTTCCAGAAAAAATTGCCGGCTTCGATATAAGCCCTGGCTGTTTCTATATCCGGTTTTTCAACAAATCTTTCGATGGCAAGTCCGCCTCCGGAAACAGATTCCCTCCCTTCGATGTACCCATACCCGGTTTCTGGATAATCGGGTTGAATACCGAATGTGACCAGATATCCTTTTTGAGCGAGATCGATTGCCTTGCTGATTCTTTCATGAAATCGGGCGACATCCCCGATGACATGGTCTGCCGGCAGAACAAATAAAAGAGCATCCTGGATGGATGCCTGGTCAAGAATTTTCAAGGTTGCCAGGAGGATAGCCGGTGCCGTGTTACGGCCGACCGGTTCACCGATTATTATATCCTCTGTTGTCAATCCTATGGCTGCAAGGTGTTCTGAAGATTCGTCACAGTGTGCTTTCCCGCAGACCACCCGAACATTATCGAGACAAAGCGCAGGGTGAAGTCGTTGGATGGTTTCCTGGAGAAGAGATGTTTCTCCGCTTATTTCGGCCAACTGCTTTGGCGCCTGTGCTCGTGAGATCGGCCAGAGGCGTGTTCCTGATCCGCCTGCAAGAAGTACTGGAAATATCATTAAATCGGTTACTGTCATCTTTTTGGTTTCCATCGTCCATTCTGATCGTTTCTGTCTTTGAGGGTCCCTGCTTTGCTGCAGACACTCTCGTAGGCTTGATATCCGAGACACGCATTGATCTCTTTTCTCAGTGAGGCCCGTGGTTGCAGTTGCAAATATTCCGGCAGTGCAATCACGGCTTCCGTCATTTCCGGGTCCTGCATGTGAATATAGGCTTCGCAGGCGCCTGGATGGTTTTTGAAAACGCTGTGCAGGGTTTCAAGCTGTTTTCTGTTCGTGTTGGCAATGTCCAGCTTTATGTGAATGCTCACTGTCCAGGTCTCTTCCGCTTTCTGGATTGGAATAATATGATTGGACAGGAGATTGATGCTTTTTTCATCTTTCTGAACCTGACCATCCACCAGGATGGCTGTGTCCGCGGTCATCAGGTGACTGGTGGTTGCATAGAGATTGGGAAAGACCGTAATTTCAAACGACCCGTTCATGTCTTCCACCGTGACGAAAGCCATAAGGTCCCCTCGTTTGGTGGTAATTATCTTGGTATTACGGATGATTCCAGCAAGTCTAGCAGCGGAATTGTCAGGCATTTCTTTCAAGGAGATGGAGTCGGCTGTGGCATATTTGTCGATAATGTCGTTGAAACGGTTTAACGGATGTCCTGTAATATAAAAGCCCAGAGATTCTTTTTCAAACGTCAACAACTGCTTTTGATCCCATTCTTCGATCTCCGGTAGAGATGGCAGATTGATGGCGGGCTGATCTTCGCCGGTCCCAAAAAGTCCCATTTGAGGATCTGCCTTTTCACGCTGGACCCGTTGACCATATTCGAGGATATCTTCCAGGCCGGCAAAAAGTTGCGAGCGCTTTAAATCGAAGGTGTCAAATGCACCACTCTTGATCAGGCTTTCGAGCACCCGCTTGTTGACTTTGCGAAGATCAACCCGCTCACAGAAATCGAAGATGGACGAAAAGGGCTGCTCATCCCTGTATTCGAGAACCGATTCGATAGCACCTTCTCCGACATTTTTTACGGCGGCAAGTCCGAAACGGATTTCCGACCCAGATACAACGAACTCTTTTTCACTTTCGTTGATATCGGGTGGCAGTATCGGGATGTGGTGACTTTTGCATTCTGAAATATATTTGACGACACCATCGGAGGAATGCATCTCGCTTGTCAGCAGTGCCGCCATGAATTCCACAGGAAAATGGGCTTTCAGATAAGCGGTTTGGTAGGCAATCAACGCATAGGCGGCACTGTGAGATTTATTGAAGCCATACCCGCCGAATTTAGAAATGAGACCGAATATTTCAGCAGCTTTTTTGGAAGGGATGTTGTTTTCCTCGGCACCGCTGATAAAACGTTCCTGATGTTTGGCCATGATCCCTACGATCTTTTTTCCCATGGCTTTTCGGAGATCGTCGGCTTCAGACATGGAATAGTTTGCCAGGTCGCCGGCAATTTTCATGACCTGTTCCTGATATACGATTACCCCGTAGGTTTCTTTCAATATGGGTTCCAACTCCGGGACCAGGTAATTGACTTCCTTTCTGCCGTGCTTTCTCTGAACAAAATCAGTAACCATGCCACTGTCCAGAGGACCAGGTCTATACAAAGCCACAAGGGCAATCACATCATCGAAGAATTCCGGTCGCAGACGGGTCAGCAGATCTTTCATCCCTGAACTTTCGAGTTGGAACACACCGGTGGTATCTCCGGAACATAAAAGTGCATATGTTGCGGGATCATCATCTTTGATATGGTCCATGTCCGGTGGCTCTTTGCCCTGAAGGGAGATCAGATTCAACGTATTGGCAATGACGGTGAGGTTTCGCAGCCCAAGGAAATCGAATTTGACCAGTCCTATCTTCTCGACAATTTTCATGTCGTACTGGGTAATGACTTCATCCTTTTTCCCCGTGTAAAGGGGCAGATAGTCTACCAGGGGTTTATCGCCGATGACCACCCCTGCCGCATGTGTTGAAGCGTGCCTTGGTAAGCCTTCAAGAACCCTGGAAATTTGTATCAGTTCTGCAATATCCGGTTTCTGTTCTGTAAGCTCTCTGAGTCTTGGTTCCTGTCTGAGGGCTTCGTCAAGACTGATATTCAGGACGTCCGGAACCATTTTCGCGATGCTGTCCACTTCGTGCAGCGGAATGTCCAGAGCCCGGCCCACATCCCTGATGACGGCACGTGTTTTCAGTTTTCCAAAGGTGATGATCTGGGCGACTTTCTCTCCCCCTCCGTATTTCTCGACAACATATTTGAAAACGCGTTCCCTGCCGTTGATACAAAAGTCGACATCAATATCAGGCATGCTTTTACGTGCCGGGTTTAAAAAACGTTCAAATATCAGGCCGTATTTGATGGGATCGAGGTTGGTGATTCCCAGAGAGTATGCCACAAGGCTTCCTGCGGCGGACCCCCTGCCCGGCCCCACGGGAATGTCATTTGCTTTGGCATAATGAATAAAATCGGCAACGATCAGAAAATAACCTGAAAACCCCATCTCCTTGATCAGTTTTATTTCATAATCAATCCTTTTATCATAGACAGGTACATCTATGCCGGGGTCCTGATGCTTCAGGCGTTTGAGGATGCGCTGGTAACCTTCCCGCACCTTCTTTTCAAACAGATCCGATTCCTCCTGCCCGGGCGGTGTTTCAAATTTTGGGAAATGGTAGGTTTTGAAATCAAAATCGACATGGCACCGGTCTGCAATACTTACAGTATTGGCAATAGCGGCAGGAGAGTCCTTGAAGTAGGCGAACATTTCAGGCTTGGATTTATAATAAAGCTGGGTAGTTCCGAACTTAAGCCTGTTTGTCATCTGTACGGTCTTGCCGGTCTGGATGCATAGAAGCACATCATGCGCTTTGACATCTTCCCGGTTCAGATAATGGCAGTCATTGGTTGCCACCAGGGGTATGGAGAGGCGATGACTCATGTCGAACAAGGCCTGGTTCACGTTTTCCTGGATGTCGATACCATTGTTCTGAACTTCCAGATAAAAGTTTCCGTCGCCAAGAATTTGACAGTATTGTCGGGCGGCATCATCTGCTTTATCCATATTCCCTGCGGTGATCATTCTTGGTATTTCACCGTTCAGACAGGCTGAAAGGCCTATCAGGCCGCTACTGTATTTTTGCAACAAGGCCTTATCGATGCGTGGCTTGTGGTAAAAACCGGCGATTCTGGCGGTGGATACCAGTTTGCAGAGATTCTTGTAGCCTTCATTGTTTTCGGCCAGTAAAATGAGGTGGGAAATTCCTTTGTGGTCCAGGGGGGTCTTGTCTGACAAACTCCTGGGTGCCACATAACACTCACAACCGATGATGGGTTTTATATTTGATTTTAAAGCCTTTTCATAAAATTCGATACAGCCGAACATGGTACCATGATCGGTTATGGCGACGGTTTTCATACCGAGTTCGGCGGATCTTTTAAAAAGTTCATCGAATCTGATAGCTCCGTCCAGAAGACTGTACTGGGTGTGGACGTGTAGGTGTACGAAGTCTGTTAGGGTGTTGGTCATAATGTTCAACCAATAGGGTTCAAGGGTTCAAGGATTCGAGGGTCCGAGGGTGGCTGAGAGCAATAAGCAGACAGCAGCATCCCAGCCTTCGAGCATCCCAGCTTCCCAGCATACAGGGTTCGAGGGGTCAAGGGTTCAAGTGAGTTTATGGCTGGAACCTTTCATTTAATCAAGTCTATAGTTAGGGGCTTCCTTGGTGATAATAACGTCATGGACATGACTTTCGCGCAGACCGGCGGCACTGATTTTCATAAAGCGCGCCTTTTCCCTGACCTCCTGAATGGTTTGACAGCCCAGGTATCCCATGCCCGCTTTCAAGCCTCCCACCAGTTGTTGAATGTTTGCAGTCAACGTACCGCGATATGGAACGCGCCCGACGATTCCTTCCGGAACCAGCTTGTCATCTTCTTCCTCTTCTCCCAGATAATAACGATCAATGCTGCCTTTTTTCATGGCTTCCAAAGATCCCATTCCCCTGTACACCTTGTAACTCCTTCCTTGAAAAAATACGGACTCACCGGGACTTTCGTCGGTACCGGCAAACAGCCCCCCGATCATGACGGAATGCGCACCGGCACCGATGGCTTTGGTAATGTCTCCCGAAAACTTTATGCCGCCGTCAGCGATCAGGGGAACGCCGCTTTTGCTGGATGCTGACCGACAGTTCATGATAGCGGAGACCTGCGGCACACCGACACCGGCAACAATTCGTGTGGTACAGATGGAACCGGGGCCGATGCCAATTTTGACACCGTCGACACCAGCCCGGATCAAATCGTCCGCTCCTTTGTCTGTTGCAACATTCCCTGCAATGAGCTCCAGGTTAGCAAATCGTTTTTTCAATATTTTAACGGCTTGAATGACGTTTTCCGAATGCCCGTGAGACGTGTCGATGAGAATAATATCGGCGCCGGCCTGCAACAGTTTTTCGGTCCGATCTTCCATGTCATCACCAACGCCGATGGCAGCCCCCACACGGAGGCGCCCCATCTTGTCTTTACAGGCATTGGGGTATTTCTTTATTTTTTCGATGTCCTTGATCGTGATCATGCCGGTAAGACGACCGGTCTTGTCCACAACGAGAAGTTTTTCGATTCGATGCTCATGGAGCAGTTTCTTCGAGTCTTCCAGAGAAATACCTTCCGAAACTGTAACGAGATTGTCTTTTGTCATCACATCGAATATTTTTTTCTCCAGGTCGGTTTCAAATCGCAGGTCACGGTTGGTTACGATGCCGACCAGTTTATCACCTTTGGTAACCGGCACACCGGAAATTCGATAATCTTTCATGAGCGTAAGAACTTCATGCACTTTCTGGTCAGGGGTTATGGTTACAGGATCGACAATCATGCCGCTCTCCGATTTCTTGACACGATCAACCTCTATCGCTTGTCTTTGAACGCTCATGTTTCGATGAATAAATCCAATGCCGCCTTCCCTGGCCATGGAGATGGATGCCCTGGCTTCGGTTACGGTATCCATGGCAGCTCCTACGATGGGGATGTTCAGGGTGATGTTGCGGGTCAAGCGTGTACTGATATTGACATCTTTTGGCAACAAATCGGAGTAGTTTGGAATCAGCAGAACGTCATCGAAAGAAAAAGATTCCTCGAAAGGTGTTTTCATGGGTATCTCCTCCACAAGCTGTAATGGTTTCTCAAGAGGGTGTATACACTATTTGGTATATTCGGGCCTGGATTCGAATAGCAAATGGAACGCTCTTTAGCAATCTTTTATTTCGCAACTTGACAGGTTATAAGGCCCATAGTAAACATCTGCCGTACATCTATAGTAGATTCCCGGGTCCAGAGGGCCCGGCACTGTTCATACCCTGTAAGGGTTTATCGTTTTACATATTCGGTTGTAATAAATTCTAAATCCGAATATCGAAATGCGAAACAAATTCAAATATCAAATGCTCAAATGACCCAAACATAACCCATGTGCTTTTGTACGCTGGGCTTTGTTTTGAACATTCGAATTCGGGGCATTGGATATTGCCCTTCGACGTTGCTCAGGGCGGTGAGCCTGTCGAACCGTTTAGGATTTCGAATTTCGTGCTTCGAATTTTAACCATTGGTGAATTATGCTGCTCAAGATCAATCCTGTAAATCCCCAGGAAAGACTTATCAGACGTGTCGCTGAACATTTAAAAAAAGGGGGCATCATTGCCTACCCAACCGATACGTTCTATGGGATTGGTTGTGATATCATGAATAAAAAGGCGATTGAACGCGTTTATCAGATCAAACAGCGCCATAAAAACAAACCCTTCAGTTTCATTTGTTCCAATCTGAAACATATCAGCCTTTATGCCAAGGTTTCCAACTATGCCTACCGAACCATGAAAAGACTTCTTCCAGGGCCCTATACATTTATACTGGAAGGTTCGAAGCTGGTTCCCAGGATGATGCTGACCAAAAGGAAAACAGCCGGCATTCGCGTCCCGGATCATCCAATATGTTTTAGCCTCACTGAAGCGTTGGGGAATCCGATTCTGTCAACCAGTGCGACATTGCCCGATGGTGAAGTTTTAATGGACCCTTCCCTGATCCACGACAGGCTTAATTCGCATCTTGACATAGTCATCGACGGCGGCACCACGCCTGGTCGTCCATCCAGTGTCATATCGCTGATGGATGATTATCCTGAGGTATTGCGAGAAGGACTGGGGGATGTCAGTTCTCTGGGGTAGGTATCCGGTGCTTTTGTTCGTCAGGATTGGATGCGGACATGATTTGTAACTAACTCAACTTTCTCGGGGTTCAGCGAACACGAAAAGAATAATCCCCTGGCGCTTTGCGAACTCGCCGCAAGGACTCCTAACATCAGCGCTGGCCATATGGTTAAGCAGGCATGGCTTTAAAGTGGCCGGGTTTTCATGTTGGATTTTCATTGTCATGCGCTGATGTAAGGATCCCTAAGCGCCTCAAACAGCACAAATCGCCATTGGATCACCCATTTCGCTCTATCTATG
>QMMS01000085.1 GCA_003647375.1 Deltaproteobacteria bacterium | reverse complement strand
TCTGCGGAAGCATACTCAGGAAGAAAGTCGGTCTCGTTTCCTTCCAGTTTATAGATAACCTGACGCCCGGCAAGATCGAGAGTCGATCTTGATGTGGAAAAATTCAGGAATTCACACGGATAAATAAGGGTCGGACAAGCTGGTCGCATGTGAACTTCACGAGCACCATATTCAAAAAGTTTTTGAATATTGTCCTTGAGCTGGGTTCCGCGGACGATGGAGTCTTCACAAAAAAGAAGCCGCTTCTCCTCGATCAAATCCCGGATCGGAATGAGTTTCATCCTTGCGACAAGGTCTCGCTGTTCCTGATTCTGCGGCATGAAGCTACGCGGCCAGGTGGGCGTATACTTGACAAAAGGCCGGATATAGGGAATCTGTTTTTCGTTGGCATACCCGATGGCATGCCCGATCCCCGAGTCCGGAATACCCGCGACAAAGTCGATGGCGGTCTCATCATTTCGAGCCAGAGCAGCACCACACTGATTGCGCACTTTCTCTACATTGATCCCTTCATAACTCGATGCAGGATACCCATAGTAAACCCACAGGAAGCTGCAGACTTGAAGCTCTTCTCCCGGTCCTTGACACTGCTCGCATCCGTCCGGTGTCAGGCAAAAGATTTCTCCCGGCCCCAGATATCGATCGATCTCGAATCCCAGATTGGGAAACGAGCATGACTCGGATGAAGCTGCAAAGGCCCCGGCCTTTTTCCCGATGACGACCGGTGTTCTGCCCAGTCTGTCTCGGGCAGCATAAATCCCGTTTTCAGTCAAAAGCAGCAGCGAACAAGACCCTTCGATGGCTGCCTGTGCCTTGCGAATACCATCGACAAAACTTTCTCCCTCACATATCAGCATGGCCACAAGCTCTGTGGGATGCATTTCCCCGCCGCTCATTTCTGAAAAATGCAGCCGTTTACCATAGGCCTGTTTTCCAAGATGCTCGAGATTATTTATCTTTCCCACCGTAACGATACCGAACGTCCCCAGATGGGATCCGATAATCAGAGGCTGAGCATCGGTATCACTGATGACCCCGATCCCCTGGTTGCCATTGAATTTCGGCAGGTCCGGCTCGAACTTGGAGCGAAAATAATCGTTCTCTATGTTGTGTATAGCGCGTGAATAACCCGTGCTGTTTTTGACGCACACCCCTCCACGCTTGGTGCCAAGATGTGAATGATAGTCCGTCCCATAGTAAACGTCTAAAACACAATCAACCTTCGAGACTTCTCCGAAAAATCCACCCATTGATTTGACTCCTTTACCCAAATACCATTTTCGACCTAAGCGGTTCAATAAATTTGAGTCTTTTGATATTGTTTAGATATTCGACATTCGAATTTCCCTCACATAAGTATTGAGAGGATCATAACTGGAAGGGTATCTTCCGGTTTAAAACGATCCGCTCCAAATCCATCCACACGTCATAAACCAGAATTTCCACGCCCTCTTTCAGACATGCTCCCCGCAACGCCTCTCCGTATGCAGCATCGATCTGATCTGCAGGCCGAAAGCATTCGGCATCCATCCGTTGAATACAAAAAAACATGACACACCGATTTCCCTCGGCAGTCAATCGTTTGAGCTCTTCAAGGTGTTTGCGTCCCCGTTGTGTAACCGCGTCCGGGAAAAAGGCAACGCCTTCGTCCACCAGGGTGCAGTTTTTTATTTCCACAAAACACTTGGCGCCGTGAGAATCTGTTAAAAGAAGATCGAGGCGTGATCCTTTCGACGTTTGAACCTCGGGACGAATCTCTTCGTAGTCGACCAGTTCCGCCACCATACCATTTTCTATCGATGCTTTGACGAGTCTGTTTGGTACGAGAGTATTGACACCCACCAGGGAATCAGGCATCTGGATGATCTCCCAGGTGTATTTCAGTTTTCGTCTCGGGTTATCATGCCAGGACAGATACACCGGCCGGCCAGGTTCAGAACAGGTGGTCATACGCCCCGAGTTGGGGCAGTGGGCCGTTACAATAGCGCCATCCGCCAATTCAACATCAGCCAGGAATCGTTTGTACCGTTTGATCAATCTGCCCGGTATCAGTTCCGGCCAGACCAGCCCTTGATATTCATTCCGTTTTAATTTTTCTGTATCCATATAATTGGCATTTTAACCTGAGTTCAGGTCTAGTATATACATTTTTGTTGCTCTCGACAAGGCAATCTTTGACATACGTATCAGGATATTATATATGCTAAAAAACAGCTACTCAGGCTGATAGGCAGATAGATGACAGAGAAAAAACAACACATTAAAACCGATGATGTAGAACAAACCGGATTTCTGCAGCAGCTCGGTCCCACCATCCCTAAATTGACAATCCAGGTTAATACCAACGTTCTGGAAAGCTGGCGGGGTATCGTCAATACCCTGGCAGAATTCTGCGATGTGCCGGCTGTTTTGATTCGAAGGCTCGATGGTCGCCACATGGAAGTCATCAGCGCCAGCGAACCCGGGGACAACCCGTATCAAGAAGGCCATAGGGCCTTATTGAATGATCTTTATTGTACTCTTGTGGTTCAGCAAAAAAAACCGGTACTCATCCCAAATATTTTAAAAGAAACGGACGAGACAAACAAAGACACTGCCCTGGGAATGGTCTCCTACATGGGAGTTCCCCTTCTTTGGCCGGACGGTGAAGTATTCGGCACCATGAGTCTGCTCGATTCCAAAGAGCATACCTACACGCCACGATTTGAAAACCTGATATGCAAATTCAAGGAACTTGCCGAAACGCAACTGGCCATGCTCTTTAAAAATATGGCGGATCGCAAAAGCCTTGAATACATATTGAACAATCTCAAAGAAGGTATCTTTGCCCACGACCTCAATCGGCGGATCCTCTTTTATAATGATGGAGCCGAAAAAATCCTGGGATTTAGTCGTGAAGAGGTCCTGGGAAAAGACTGCCACGAAATTTTTGGTGAAGCCTTGTGTGGCAACCGGTGCTCCTTTTGCACCACCGAGCCCACCCTGGAAGATAAAAAGGATCATACCCTCCACATCACCACCAAGAACGGCCTCAAAAGGATGGTCGACATGTCGATTATCCTGATGAAAGACGATAACAACCAGGACATCGGTGCCCTCGCCACCATCACTGACCTGACAGAACTGATCGAGCTGCAGATGGATACCGAAAAAATTTTCAGCTTCTCGAATATTATCGGCCGCAATAAAAAAATGATCTCGGTATTCAAACAGATTCGGGACGTGACGGACTATGATTTTCCCGTCCACATCTCGGGAGAGACAGGCACCGGCAAGGAACTCGTCGCCCATGCCATCCATAATGAAAGCCACAGGGGAGGCGCACCATTCGTTCCCATCAACTGCGGCGCACTGCCGGAAGGACTTATTGAGAGCGAACTCTTCGGTCATGTCAGGGGAGCCTTTTCCGGGGCTATCAGGGATAAGAAGGGCCGGTTTGAAATGGCTGACGGCGGTACGGTTTTTCTGGATGAAGTATCGGAGCTCCCCAAGCTCATGCAGGTGAAACTTCTGCGGTTTCTGCAGGAAGAAACCTTTGAAAAAGTCGGGGGAGAAAAAACCATATCCGTTGATGCAAGGATCATCAGTGCCACGAACAAGGACCTCAAGCAGGAGGTTGAGAATGGCAATTTTCGCGAAGACCTCTTTTACCGTCTGAATGTAATACCGATTGCGGTCCCACCTCTGCGCGAACGCAAAACGGACATACCGCTCCTGGTGGACCATTTCCTGAAACAGTTCCCCGGGCATAAAGGCCGAAAAGAATTCAAGATTGCCGATAAAGCCCTTTCCATGATGATGGATTATCGATGGCCCGGAAATGTTCGGGAACTTCAAAATTGTATACAGTTTTCTATCGTACGATGTAAAGGTAGTATGATTCGACCCACGGATCTTCCCCTTGAATTAAAGCAGTTCACGCCTAAAAAATCAAAACGGGGCCCCTCCCGAAAACTCGATCCCTTAGCCGTTAAAGAAGCACTCATCAAGACGGGCGGAAACAAGGTTAAAGCGGCCAAACTGTTAGGTGTCGGGAGGGCGACCCTGTATCGTTTTATTGGAAAACATCCTAACACCTAAAATCTTAGGAACGACTGAATTGGAATTACCTCATGAAAAACATGTTGCAGGTCATATCCATCGGATTCATGCTGATATGCCTGCTATCCAGTCCCACAGCCGGTCTTGACTGGCGCGACCTGGATCTTTCAGATGAAAAAAGCGCCCTCCGAAAGGGGATCGAAACTGGAAAAATACTGGATGCCGGTGAATGGGGAGCTAAAACATTTCCCCTTCTGGCAAAAGAAATCTGGCAAAACAACATCCACCAAGGCAAGAAGCAGCCGTACCCTTTGAGCCCCTACCAGAAAAAATGGCTGGTCCCGTGGCTGGAAAAATGGGGAATCAACCCCGGTGACATACAGATCGTCTACGAAGCCGATCTGTTGAACAACCACAAGATCCTGGATCGATGGCCTATCGCAATTATGGATGAATTGGCCGGTCAGACCTTTGGTAACACCATTTACCTGCGGCAACCCCACAAGGACAAAGATGGCAACCTGCTGGTATTGCTGAGTCATGAAGCCTATCACATTAAACAATATCAAGAACTCGGCTCCATTGCTGAATTCGGCAGAAAATATACCAAGGGGTACGTTGAATCTTTTTTCAGTTATGAGAACAACCCCATGGAAGTTGAAGCATATGACGCGCAGGATCAGTTTAGACAATGGCTTTGCAGTCAGGAGGGGTGGTCGTGCGAATAACAGCGCTGTCCGATGACTGTTATCAGAACCAATTGTCAGCGATGATGAAATCATTAGTTCAGGCTTTAACCTGAACTGAGCGATTTTTATCTCGATCTGCACCGATCTCTTGCGGATCGAGGGTTTGCAAAAAGCCTCGACAGATCCACGGGTATGCCTGTGTTTTTTGCGAACCCTTTTCCATCAAGATCTCGGCACACCTCTTCGGGAAAAATCGCTCAGTTCAGGTTTAACTAATGTTCAAAGGTTCGTTTCGTTAATCCAAAGGGAAGAAATTCAGAATTTTGATCAGGGTCTTCAATATGTCATGTCTGAGCCGGACCCCGTACCGCCCTGGAAGTGGCGCAAGAAGAATACTGTAAAAGCGGGCGTTGTATTCACGCCCAAACGGGCATTGGAAAAGTGTTTAGATTGTCCCAGGCGTTTGAGAGGGACAATTCCTTATTTTGGAACATGGTTATGATGCGAACCGCAGATTCCATATAGGGCGTAGCCACCCCGTATTGTTTCCCCAAAGCCACAAACTTTCCATTGATATAGTCAATCTCGGACCGTCTTCCCTTTTCTATGTCCTGCAGCATACTGGCTTTGCATCTTCTAAAAGGGGTGTAGAGTGGGGTCCAGTAGTTGTAAATGACGTTGTCCATCTCCTTTTGAGATGAAAATCCAAGATTTTCGACCAGCGGCTGAAAACCGAATATTTTTTTAGGCCGAACACCGGTCTTTTCGATAATCATCGCAGCTTCCCGCCCCAGATGGGCGATGCAGGTCATGGCCACATAACTGTCCAATATTTCGCCCCAGCAGCATCCCAGGGCCGTGGACATAGCGCTGAAGGTTGAATTGTCTGTCAGTTTCGAATACCTGAGGCCGAGAATGTTATCCACTATATGAGCATGGTGCAGGCCTGAAAGGGCGCGTTGAACTCTTTTGGTATCTTCTGTGATGCAGCCGTTCAAGGGACCGAAGGTGATTCCCAAGGTTTGTGGCTCTGTGGTTAGTTCCGATACGCCGGGTTCCAGCCAGGTCGCACCAAATTCCACCCCACCACCCATAATCCTGTCTTCACTGACAAACTCTCTGGAAATATCTTCGGGTATCCCATTTTGAAGCGTCAGGATGATGGTATCGGCGTGCATGTGCGGCAAAGCGTTTTTCAGGGATAAGCGCAGGGTTGTCTGCTTGGCCAGCGATATGATCAAATCGTAACAGCCTTGCATCTCTTCCGGCGATATTGCCTGAACCTGTATCGTGCAGTCCATCTTGCCCGTGATTGTCGCCCCGCACTGATTCAGTGCGTTCACATGCTCTTTAAAATTGTCCACGAGTACGACATCTTGTCCGCTTTGACATAATAGCGCGCCCATTATGGATCCGATGGAACCCGCGCCAAGCAATGCAATTCTCATTTTCCCTCAATTGTTCATTTATGGATGGACACTACGTAAGGTTGAGCTTCTTACGGGCCTGATCAGCGTTTAACAACCGGGCACCTAGACGTTCGACGATTTCCTTGGCCCTTTTAACCAAACCGGCATTGTCGGCAAGCACACCTTTTTCAAGATAGATGTTGTCCTCTAACCCGACCCTGGCGTTCCCCCCCATAATGACCGATTGGGCCACCATGGGCATCTCCTGTTTGCTGATCCCGAATGCGCCCCAGGTTACGCCCGGCGGCAGCGCTTGATGCATGGCAACCATATTGGCAGTTGTCCCCTCGACACCATAGGGAATTCCCATGCACAGTTGAAAGAATGCACCGTTATCAACAATGTTTTCGGCCATCAACTGCTTTGCCTGCCAGATATGCCCCAGTTCGAAGACCTCTAATTCCGGCTTAACGCCTGCACGCCGTATTCTTTCGGCGCTTTCCCGGAGCATGTCCATGGTCGCCACGTATGCGGTGGCTGCATAGTTAAATGAGCCGCAGTCCAAAGAACAGATTTCGGGTTTTATCTTTTCAATGTGGGCCACGCGTTCAGCCGCTGAAATCATATCGGTTCCCGGGCCGCCCACAGCGGGATTTTCCTCGCTTGGTACCAGGTCCCCGCCCATGCCGGTGGTGATATTTAAAATCACATCAACGTCACTTTCCCGGATTAATTTTGCCGTTTCTTGGTACAGTTCCAAATCCCTGCTCGGAGCGCCGGTCTCAGGCTCTCTGACATGGATATGGGCAACTGCGGCACCGGCTTTTGCAGCCTCTATTGCTGCCGCGGCGATTTCAGCCGGGCTTGACGGCAGCCCCGGATGCTTGTCTATTATGTCGCTTCCGCCAGTCACGGCACAGGTCAAAATTACGTCATAATTCATTTGATTTTCCCTTACACTTTTAAGCGCTTACCGACTCTTTTAAAATGATGCCTCCATCGCTTATCGCTCTGTTCCAAGCCGGAGAAAAAATTTACTTTTTTTGGATTATTGTGTGATTTGTTATGAATCTTTTGTTTTTTTGTTTATTGACTGCACAATAAAGGAAGGAACTGCAATACCAAAGCCGATCCAGCCGAATAATAAAGGTATAACTTTAACCCAACAGAGTGCTATCAAAGCTAAACCAACCCACTTGCCAACCGAGGTAATATTGTCTGAATTCAATTTATTATTCTCCTGTTCATAACGACCTGGATCACATGACTGTGGGGGAATGAGCTCCCTGTTGCGGCTCAAATTGCCGGGTCTATCCCAGTAGATAAAACCCCAGGTCCCGACTCTGCGACCCGGTCGACAGAAAGGTTCCGCCGACATATTTTTTGTAAATGTTTTTAATGGTGGCGGTTTCGCGTATCAATGTCCGTTTGTAGTCTTTGAGATAAAACTCAACCTGAAGCCGGTCATTAATTTTTAGGTCTTCTTTTTTCTTCAATTTTATTTTAACACCGCTGACCGACAGATCCATAACGGTCATTTTGCCTTTACCAACAAATGTTCCTGCCACAACACCCGGTTCCAGTTGAATCTCGTTGCTGTAGTTATACCAGCCTGACAATTTGACAACTTTTCGATTGTGCCGGCGCCTTTCCACTTCCCTCTTGAACTGGTAACCACATTCGCATTGGCATTCGATTTTCATGGAGTTATTCCGATGGAAATCTTCTGGAATATTAACCGATCCAGCCTGACTGCACCGAGGACAGGTAAATATCACCACATCATTCCCCATTTTCACTACCTCGTGCTGATTTACGAATTCCCATGACGGTAGGGTAATGTTACGGTCATAAAAGCCTAAAGGGGCTACGCAAAATACATCTTCTTTTTATTCGTGATTCATATATGATGGTTTACTTATTATCAACAATGATTACTAATAATACCAGGGTAAAATAAAACCCTTGTCAAGCCATAATAAAATCGTGTATTTTATTTTATCCCGCTCTGTAAACAGCGGGGAATAAACAAATCTCAACGTTGGAAAGGAACACAACATGACCGACAAACCGGTAAAACTATACACGCTAAGTACCTGCAGTCATTGCAAATCAACCAAAACATTTTTGAATGAATGTACGGTTCAATATGAATTTGTAGATGTGGATCTGCTTGAGGGTGAGGAACGAAAAGCCATCATTGAAGATATCAAGAAATTAAATCCGCGATGTTCATTTCCGACCCTCATCATCGGTGACGAGGTCATTGTAGGGTTTAAGGAAAAGAAAATAAAGGAGGCGCTGGGACTCTGATGGATGCCGAAAAACTTTTCGAGATTCTCCGTAAGGCACAGGAACCCAAAGGGTATTACTTTAACAAAGACAGGGCATACGTCCTGGAACTGTTGTCCGCTCTCATCCTGAACAAGGAACGCTACGGATATATGGCATGTCCATGCAGACTGGCATCGGAGGATAGAGATACCGACAGGGACATCCTCTGTCCCTGTGTTTACAGGGAACCCGATGTCAAGGAATATGGCAGTTGCTATTGCGGCCTCTACGTTTCAAAAGAATGGAACGAAGGCAAGGTGGAAGAAGCATATATACCCGAACGCCGCCCCCCTGAAAAGATGGGTTTTTAACTAAACTTGTCGAAGGCGATCATCTCCGGATCCACCCCCAGATCATCCAGCATCTGTTCGATGGCTTCGATCATCATGGGTGGGCCGCAAAGATAATACTCGATTTCAGTGGGATCTTCGTGTTCCGCCAGATAATGATCCCTTAGATTTTGATGGATATAACCTGTCATGGCATCCCAGTCATCCTCCGGTTGTGGATCCGACAGTGCCACGTTGAATGAAAAATTGTCATACCTTTCCTCGAGCGCCTTGAACTCATCATCAAAAAACAACTCCTGCTTCGATCGCGCCCCGTACCAGAAAGACAGGGTTCTTTTGGTTTTGAGGGTCTCCAAATGGTGCAGGACTTGGCTTCTCAAAGGCGCCATGCCTGCCCCACCCCCCACAAAACACATTTCTCTTTGCGTCTTTTTAACAAAGAAATCGCCGTAGGGACCACTTAACGTGAGCGTGTCACCGGGATTCAAATTAAAAATATAGGACGAACCTTTGCCCGGGGGTGCCTCTTGTTTGCCTGGTGGTGGTGTAGCGATCCGGATGGTAAATCGGAGGCGCTTGTTTTCGGAAGGTGGGTTAGCCAGGGAGTAAGCACGGAAAATGGCCTCCTCAGACTTGGAGCGCAGTCCCCAGAGGTCGAAACGGTCCCAGGCAGGCTGAAATCGCTTCCCCACACGTTTTCTAAACTCAGAAAAGGAAAGTTGGTATTCCGGAACATCGATCTGTACATAAGCACCGGCATCAAAATCAAGAGACTCATCCGCCTCCAACTCGAGAATAAGATCCTTGATGAAGGTGGCCACGTTGTCGTTCGATACCACCGTTGCATGATATTTTTTTACCTCCAGAATGTCTTCAGGAATCCGGATCTTCAGATCTTCTTTTACCTTGAGTTGGCACGCCAGATGGATATTCTCCTGCTTTTCTTTGCGGTTGATATGAGCCAGCTCCGTAGGAAGAAAACCCTGGACACCTTCTTCTACCCTGCATTTGCACATGCCGCAGGATCCACCTCCGCCACAGGCGGATGGGATAAATATATTGTTGTTCGACAATGCCTTCAAAAGACTGGTGCCGGTATCAACCTGAAGGACCTTATCCGCATCGTCATTAATCATGACGGACCGGTTCCCTTTCAGGACAACCTTGGCCTCAACCAGCAGAAGCAAGCCGACCAGCAACATAATGACCGATGAAAAAACAATTGTGCCGATAAAGTAGATCATAAATAAAATCGTTCCACGATTTTATGATACGCAACTGTGCCGCTTTTATTTAGATACGACCCTGAAGGGTATCATTTTCACTGTCTGTGTTTGTTGGGTTCCTTGAGTCCATTGTGTTTTTTGAGTTGCTCATAGCACCTGGTATATGGCCGTTAGCTCTTCTCCATTCAGCAACACAATGAACCCAAGAAACGCAATAAACTCAACCAACACGATTCCCCTTGAACCCTTCTAAATCGTTATTCCCGAAAACAGCATAAACCCCATGGCCATCAGTCCCGTGACAATCATCGTAATACCAAACCCCTGCAGACCTTCTGGAACGTCGGCATATCTCAGCTTAATCCGAATTGCGGCCATGGATACGATGGCAAGAAGCCACCCCGTACCGGATCCGATACCAAAAACCAGCGATTCCATAAAAGTGTAATCCCGTTCCACCATAAAAAGGGAAGTCCCCAGTATGGCACAGTTGACCGTTATCAAGGGAAGAAAAACCCCCAATGCATTGTAGAGAATCGGCGAAAACCTGTCGATGACCATTTCAACCGCCTGCACCATGGCAGCGATAACAGCGATAAAGGTAATAAATTTCAAATAGCTGAGGTCAACATTCGGCAGCCCCGCCCAGGCAAGTGCACCGGGTGACAACAGATAGGCGTAGATCAGCCAGTTCATAGGTGCGGTGATGGAAAGCACGAAAACAACGGCAAACCCCAAACCGATGGACGTCTCCATATTCTTGGATATGGCAACGAACGAGCACATGCCCAGGAAGTACGCCAGCAGAATATTGCCGACGAACACGGAGTTCAAAAATATACTGATCAGATTTTCCATGATCACCTATCGCTCGTTAGCCAGTTTTGAAGCCATACCAGGAGTCCGATGATAATGAAGGCAGCCGGCGCCAGCAGCATGAATCCCATGTTTTCATAGCCCAGGTCATACGCCATGCTTGGAATGACCTGATATCCCAATAGCTTTCCGGAACCGAGCAACTCCCGGATGAGGGCAACGGAAATTAAAACCGAGCTGTATCCCGCGCCATTCCCAAGGCCGTCCATAAAAGAAAGCCCCGGTGGATGCCCCAGTGCGTATGTTTCCGCCCGTCCCATCACAATACAATTGGTGATGATCAGCCCCACGAAAACGGACAACTGCTTGCTGATATCGTATAAAAAAGCCCGCAATATCTCGTCGGCTACAATCACCAGAGATGCGATGACACTCAACTCCACAATCATCCGTATATTCCGGGGTATGACATTACGCATCAGAGATATGGTCAGGTTTGAAAATGACAACACAAACGTCAGAGAGAGTCCCATGACAATCGCTGTTTTCATTTGGACAGTTACCGCCAAGGCAGAACAGATGCCAAGCATCTGTCTGGAGATGGGATTCTCCTGCAACAGTGGTACTGAAAACGCCTTGTAATGCTTTGTTTTTGTCAGCTTCATTTTTCCCTGATCTGTATGGGTTGCTTGGTCCTGAATTTTATGGATACGGGCTCATACGCCTGCAGAACAGTCTTCAGGCCGGCGGTAAGGTACTTGCCGGTCAATGTGGCACCGCTGATGCCGTCAACATAATTGGGAAGTTTGTCCTGCGGAAACGATTCCGGCAGGAGGCCTTTGGCAATCGAAATCGAGGCAAAACCACCTACCTTATCCAATATTTTTTTTCCTTCGAAATTTTTCTGGAACCATCGTTTTTCGATCTCTCCACCCAGGCCGGGTGTTTCAGAGTGTTTATATACTGTAAACCCCGTGACGGTGGATCCGTCGCTGTTCAGTGCCAGATACCCGAAAATTTTCCCCCATAATCCCCTGGCATTGATCGGTATGATGTAAGAAGTGATTTCTCTGCCTTTTGAATAGATATAGATGGGCAGTGACGCTTCAGACGCTTTGTCCTGTCCTACAACCTCACCTTCCGGCGATATCCGCAAACTCTGAATGTTCTTCCCGTATATGTCCAGGATATCATTTTTTTGATACGACTCCTCGCTATCCACCAGGCCCACCGCCATCAAAATATTTTTTTTCTTGTCTACGTCAATGTTCTCCAGCTGAAACCCTTTCAGTCCCGCTGAAGCCGCCGTCAACAGAAAACTGCAGATGACAGCGGTCGTCAAAGCAAAAAGAATGGATTTGACATAACTAGACATTGACGATCCTTTTCTTCAGCCTGACCTTGATGGTGAAATAGTCGAACAGCGGCGAAAACAGATTCATGAAAAGTATTGCCAGCATGACACCTTCCGGAAAAGCGGGGTTGAAAACACGGATCAAGACAGTCAGGACACCGATGCAAAACCCATAGATCCACCTGGCACCGTTCATGCCGGGGGCGGAAACCGGGTCTGTGGCCATGTAGGCAATTCCAAAGGCAGCCCCTCCCATGACCAGATGGTAAAGGGGATTCAACGAAAACCATGCGGCGGTGGATTCGCCGGCCAACAGGTTCAGAAGCAGCCCCATTGACAGGACGCCGACGACACCACCGACAACAATCCTGAAACTCGCAATACCCGCTAGGATCAACAATCCAGCGCCCATGAAACAGAGCAGTGCAGACGTGGCACCGATACTTCCGGGATAGCGTCCGGTGAGCAATGTTAAAAATGTGTAGTCCGCATTCGACAGGACCGATTCAATCCTGTCGCCGGATTCGACCAGTTTGACGATGGCCAGGGGAGTGGCGCTGCTGACTGTATCGACAACCGTTTCTTTGACCTTGCTAACCGCTATCCATACAGGATCACCCGACATATTTCCGGGATATGCAAAAAACAGAAATGCTCTCCCGGTCAATGCCGGATTCAGTATGTTTCGACCGGTTCCTCCAAAAATCTCTTTACCGATAACCACACCAAAAGAGATGCCGATGGCTACCTGCCAGAGCGGGATAGTCGGTGGCAGTGTCATGGGAAACAAGAGACCGGTAACGAGAAACCCTTCACTGATGGGATGATTTCGTATGGAAGCAAAGGTTGTTTCCCAGAAAAATCCGACCAGATAAGAGACCAGCACAATGGGAAGAACCAGACCAAGTCCGCATAAAACAATGGATATGAAATCCAGGCTTTTACCTGAAAAAAGATTCGACTGGTAACCGGCATTGTAGATACCGAACAGAAATGGCGGCATGAGCGCCAGGATGACGAAACTCATGTATCGTTTCAGATCAAGGCTGTCACGAACATGAGAATCCATCCGGGTGGAACGCCCTGGAATAAAGAAAAACGTCTCCGTCGCATCATAAAAAGGATATAAGAATGACAACTTACCGTCCTTTTCAAAGTGCTTGCGGTTTTTATCGAATATGGTTTGTATGAGTCTCATATGATCTTTAAAAAAGGCGTAACCATTAAGCATCTCACTGGACCCTACTCACTGTGTTGTCATGTTCATTGGGTTCATTGAGTTCGTTGGGTTTATTGAGTTGTTCAGGGCAACTGGTATATTGGTACTGATAAGCGGCATTCATCAACACTTCCCCTGTTCAGCAACTCAATGAACTCAAGAAACTCAACAAGCTCAATAAACGTATCCCCTTCCGCTACGATATCTCCTTACAATAAGCATCTCTGGCTTGTTGCAGGCCGGCACAGATATCGATTTTGGAAGGGCACACATAAGTGCACAGTCCGCATGACACGCAGTCAAGCAGGCCATGGGCCAGGGACTCTTCCACCTCCCCGGCCAGGATACTCTTGAGCGTAAACTGCGGCAGGATGTCCACCGCACAGACTTCTGAACAGTATCCACAATTGATACAGGCCCGCACCTCTCCATGCATGCCACAATCCATAGAGAAAGGATCCCTGCTTAAAGAAGATAAAAACGCCCTGGAATAACTCGGCTTGTGGAAACCCGGTCGTGCGAATCCAAACAGTTCCTTTTCGTCACCTTCCGGCAGAATAATCAAGGCGGTTTCATAAAGCCCCAGAAAAGAATCTTTCTCCGATGGATAACCGCTGAAAAGGCCTCCGGCGATAAACCGTGACCGGCCGGTTGCATCCGGTGATTCTCCCGCGACAAGACGCAATGGAACACCGATTCGCGTTGCCAGATGCCGTTGATGGTTTGCCCCGCTCCCGGCAACAACCATGGTCCGTTCGATGGGATAATACCCCTGTTTCAACAAGCCTGCCAGAAGAAGCAGATTTTGCCCGGTGATGGTCCAGGCATTGTTTTCCTCTGGATGATGTTTGGTATGGTAAAGCAGTACACCCGGCTCTCCGGCAGGGTATGGACCCTTCATGATATGGGTCGGCGTGCCGTTCAATTGCGTTTTTGCAGCATGCTTGTCGGTGACAGTCAAATGAACATTTTTAGATAGTTTTTTCAGAATGTCGACGCCAAATCGAAACAAATCAACGGCATTGTTGAGATACACTTCCGGGGAAGGCTGGAAAGGCTCTTTGGAATCGATGTTCACAATAATGGAAGGGGGTTCTATTTCCTGGTCCGGGATATCACCAAAGGGCAATACCCGGAACAGCCCCCAGCAGCCACCCCTCATAATTGCGCTGACTAGGTCCGGCCGTTTGATGATATCCATGTCTGTTTCAGCGTATGTCTCAAATAGTTCCCGCTTTTCTTCCTCATCAAGTTTGATGATGATTTCTTTGATAACACGCCTTTTTCCAAAGTTGATCTGCTGAATGCTACCACCGCCCGGGGAGAGAAATTTTACGTCGGGGTTTCGCTTGTCTTCGAAAAGAATGGATCCGATTTTAACCCTATCGCCCTCTTTTACAGCCAATCTCGGTTTCACAAAGGGTATCCGCTCCGGCAGTGATGCCACACATTCGGGTGTTTCTATCCGAACCAGCTCCCTGGAAGGTTCTCCGGATATCGGCAGATCATATCCCTTTTGAATTTGTATGGATTTCATAGGTTTTGGTGCAGATCGAGATAAAAATCGCTCAGTTCAGGTATTAGATATCTGAATGC
>QMMS01000084.1 GCA_003647375.1 Deltaproteobacteria bacterium | reverse complement strand
CTGAAATTGCCCTGGCATTGAAATGCAGAAAACCGGTCATTCTTCTGAATTATGAAAAAGAGAAACGATTTGAAGCATTTCAACAGGAAGGGCTCTTGTCCTATGCCGATTCTCCTCAGGAGGTTGTTGACAACATTCAGAGATTTATTTCGAGGAAGGCATAGGCTGTAGGACGTAGGCTGTTAGGCTGTAGGCTATTAGACTGTTAGGCGCAGACAGTGGACGGGGATACTGTTAGTAGATACCCGGGTCCAAAGGGCCCGCCACTGGGTTGCACTTAAGGGGCTTTATCACCAGTATATGAACCAGAGAAGTTATAAGTCAGAATGTCGTAAAGCGCTAAAATGTTTTAATTCTGGAAAACGAATGAACATCTTTATAAAATCATCATTGTAAAGATTCTGTATTCTGACTCCTGCATTCTTTTCAGGCTATATATTGCCTAAAAGCCTACAGTCTTACCTACAGCCTAATCAACCTGAATAGACCCTATCGTTGCAAAAGTCGGAGGGCTTCAGAGTCAAGGCGCCTGAGGGTGAAGCTGTAGCTTGCTACTGCGAATGGTACGCAGCGCAGCGGATGGGGTAAGATCGCTTCGCCCGCAGGGTAAAAATTGACAAAAATTTTTGTCAATTTTTATGAAACAGGGTTGGGTAGGTCGATCTGCCTGGGATCCATTTCTTTCAGGGCATATTCAAAATAGGCGCCACTTCCGATGAGAAGGTCGAACAGATCTGGATCGATTTTGTGGTTTTCTTTCATAAATCGAATGATCTTGGTCGCCTCGGAAAGTTTCATGGGTTTACGATAGGGTCTGTCGCGGGCGGTCAGCGCTTCGAAAATGTCGACAATGGCCAGAATCCGGGTCTGTATGGGAAGCTCCTTTTCCGTAAGTCCCAATGGATAACCCGACCCATCCAGCTTCTCATGGTGCCCACCGGCGAACTCCGGAACCCTCGCCAGTTTCAATGGGAAAGACAGCTGCTTTAAAATCTTGAGCGTCATGTTGGCATGATTCTCAACAACCATGCTTTCCTCATCCGTGAGGTTGCCATACCGTATACTCAGGTTCTTGATTTCGTCCTCGGTCAGGTAGGGTTGTTTTGCGTTTTGAAAGGTATATTCTTTTTTTCCAATACTTCGAAGGCGTGAGAGTCGTTCTTCAGTCATAGGTTGGTCGGTGCCGTTGCATTCTTTGATGAATTCAAGTTCTTGAAGCAAGACCGTCAAATCTTCGGAAAGCGATTGATCGGCCAGCCCCAGTTTCGACAGATCGACCTGCTCCTTTTGCAGCAGCTTGAGCTTCGCATCCAGGTGCGCATTGACTATCTCAGATGCAATCAGAGCAAACCGGGTCTCGACCAGGTTGACACGATCGAAAATAGTTTCAAGTTTACTTGACTTATTGATGATATTTTCAGGTGTCGTCACTTTACCGACGTCATGCATCCATGCAGACAGACGCAGCTCTTCCATCTCTTCCCTGGTGAAGTGGAACCCCTTATAGGGTCCTGTCTCGTCTTCGTTGATTTTCTCGGCCAGCATCATACTCAATTGAACCACGCGATTGATATGGCCTCCGGTGTAGGGAGATTTTTCATCGATGGCCGTGGCAATGCTCCTGATAAAGGCATAAAAGAGATTGTTCAGGTTTTCGATCAACTGGGCATTGGTTAGAGCTACCGCTGCCTGGGACGCCAGGGCAGATACCAAGTCAACATACTCTTCGGAAAAAGGAATGGTATCAGCGGTTCTCCGGTGTATGGCATTCAACAGCTGCAAAACCCCAATGATCTCATTTTCGTGATTCTTGAGGGGCATGACGAGCATCGATTGGGTATGATAGCCGGATATCACGTCATATTTCCTGGGGCCTGGAAATTGCTCACTTTCAGTCCCGTAAACATCTCTCACGTTAATGGTCTCACCGGTCAAGGCAACTTTAGATGACACATTGGCATGATTTGGTTCGCCATTGATGAATAGCGGCACATTGGGCAACTCGATATCCACATCGCTCGTGCCACCCATTTTGACCTGCATGGAATCATTTTGTACAATTTCAAATATCAGTTCCTGATTTTCCTTGTCCAGCAGGTAGAGCGTGCCGGCGTCGGCATTGGTAAGGGATCTGGCCTCGATGACAATCCGTTCCAGAAGTTTTTTGGTGTCCTTTTCCGCAGACAGGGAAAGCCCTATCTGAGTAAGGGTTCGATACCAGCGTTCGCTTCTGATGAGCGCCTCATCCGCAAGCTTCCGCTCGGTTATATCTTCTATGATTCCGTCATAATACTGTATATCACCATGCTCGTCCTTGACGGCCACGGCAGATACCGCCCCGATGAAACGCGTAGCATCCTTCCGTTTGAGACGCAGTTCGATGTTCTTGGCAAAACCTTTTTTCGCCAGCCCTGCACTGAATTTCAAACGCTGAGATGGGTCTTCATAAAGTTCGGAAACATTCAGCGCGATAAATTCGTCCCGTGATTCATAACCAAACATTTGTACGATAGCCGGGTTCACTTCGATAAACCGTCCCTTTGCACCCACGGTGTTACGATACACACCCACATTCAAATTATCGGTCAGGGATTTATATTTTGTTTCACTATCTCGAAAAGCGGCTTCAACACGATTTCGATTTTTTATTTCCAGATCCAGCTGGTTGTGCTTCCGCGTAAGCTCGACGGTTTGATCCCGGATCTCGGCTTCCATTTCATTATATGCCTTGACCAGCTCTGCCTTGGCCTGTTTTTTTTCATCTTTGGACCGTTTTTTCCCTATGGCACCCTGAATGATGGTAGACAACACTTCCAGATCGAAGGGCTTGTCCAGAAAATCGTATACACCTTTACGCAAAGAAGTGACGGCAGATTGCGTTGAGGCATGACCGGTCATAACGATGACATTGGTTTCAAGTTCTTGATCGTTGATGAAGTCCATGACTTCATATCCATCCATTCCAGGCATCATCAAATCGAGGAGAGCAACGTCGATTTTCCTTTTGGACAATTGTTCCACAGCGTCTTCTCCACCACTCACGGCAGAGGCATGAAACCCTTGTTTGTTAAGAAACTCCTCCAGAAGTTCCCGAAAATTGGTATCATCATCCACAATCAATATTTCAGATAACGACAATATTATTTCTCCTGCTTGGTTTGTGACAAAATGGCGTCTGCTAAAAGCAGATCTTCATTTGTCGTAATTTTAAGATTATCTCCTGTACTCCGCAAGATGCTTACCGGCAAACCCATCCGTTCCATCAGAGCAGCGTCATCCGTAGTCTCGATGCCTGCTTTGGCTGCAGCTTCATGTGCATCACGAATAAGTTGATAATGAAACGCCTGGGGTGTTTGAGCAGTCCACAGACACTCCCTGCCAATCGTTCTTTGTATCAAGCTGTCACCGTCCACCATTTTTAGGGTGTCCTGCACGGGAACACCCAAAATACACGCACCCGAGGTCATGGCTTTACTGATACAGCGCGATATCATCTCCGGCTGTATCAGGGGTCGCACACCGTCATGAATTACCACAATACAGTCCCTGTCGTCAATGGATAGAATACCGTTGAATACCGAATCCTGTCGCCTTTTCCCACCGGCAAGAACATTGATTGGTGTGTCTGTATGCAAACCTGAGAGGAGTTGCCCCCGGCAATACTGGATATCCTTTTCCGGCACCACCAGTACAATCTTATCCACCTCCGGACATCTATTGAACGCCATGATTGTATGGCACAGAACAGGTCTTCCCTGCAGCAACAGATACTGCTTGGGTGTAGACCGATTCATCCGGACTCCCTTTCCGGCACTGACAATGATGGCATGTGTCTGCATTATCTTAAGTATTTTAATTCTCCCGGCAGCGGCACATCCTTTCCCATGGTATCTTCTCCGTAATTGGCACAAGCAAGAATCTCGATATCCTTCAATGCCCGATCATCACCTTCAAACTGCACTTCAGTGATGTTTTCTTTTTGAATTTTGCCGCCGGCCCACTGGATATCAAGAACACTGCCGGCGTCAAAACGATCCTCGCCAACACATAACGCCACTTCACCACCGTAGTACTGCACGATCTTAGCAACCAGGAGACTGGGTCTCATATGAAAACCGAGCGCCATTGGAACACCTACCCTGATAACCGAACGTTCGATATTTTCGTTCAGGATTTCTTTGGCCAGGTCTATAGCGGTCGTCAGGAAGTGGCAGACAAAGAAAAGACCATAATTGATGGTCCTGTCCAGCAATTTTTCCGGATTGACCCGATCAGACAACCTTCCCTGTACCTTCTTATAGATATTTTTATATCCGGCATCGTGGAGATGTCTCTCATATAGATGCAGCAGACGGCCGATCATCTGCAGGAGATGAAATACGACTGAAAAAAAGCTTCTCAGCTGTTTGAGCTTTCGATTTCCAAATCGATAGCCACCATGAATCACGTATGTATCAAAAGACGATTGAAGATTGTGAACCAGCATTTCAAAACGCCGAATTTCAACTTCGTTCACTTTTTCGGGAACAAGCGCCCGTATTTCATCCAGATTGTAAGGCTCATAAAACACGAATTCGTCAAATGAATGGGCAATTCTTAACAACTCACCTGATATTTTAACGATATTTTTCTTTTGGACGTCCTTGGATTCATCATCGATGTCATAGTTCAATATTTCCTGGGTCGTTATGGTCGGGAAATCTTCCTTTTTAAAAGGCGTGGCCGGAAACGGAATCTGGAGCTGACGCGCCTCCTGTATGATAACCGGTGCCAATCTAATCAGTGAACGGGTCAGGAAGCGGGATGTGCTTGCACCTTCATGCTTAAATTCCTCGGCCCCAGGCAAATCATAGAAAACCATTCGGTTCTGAATGTGCAACTGTGAATAGGCACCCAGGCTCAAGTGGCGAATGGTTGCGGCGAGTTCTCTGTAAAAATACCAGGCCTCGCTGTTTTTAGCGCCATGAAAATCGAGAAAGTCCTCCAACACTTGAGATACACCGACAAGCCGGGAATAGAGATTCTTGGTAAAATGAGCCGTGTTCACATCACATGTGGCGATATAAAGACAACATTTGATATAATCGTGAGAAAATATGCGCGCTTTTTCGAGAAAAGAAAGGTTATTTTCAATAGATTCCATGGGCGATCATGCTCTCGTTTTACGTTTTAGGTTTTAAGTTTTAGGTGGTCCCAAGTTTAGAGCTGATAGATGGGAAGTTCTTTTGGTACGAATCAGAACGGTACAGTGACATTCGCTATATCAACTGATGACTGATAGCGTGCAAACCGAACTTAAAACCTAAAACGTAACACCTAAAACCGAACATAAATATTGGCCAAAGCAGCTCATAAGCCGAATTTTGTGCCCGAATCCGGTTTCCCTGATTCGGGTAACGATCATTCATCTAGGATGACAGTTGCCTGCCACCTCTTGCGACCTACCCGGAAGCTCGAACGGGCCGTTCTCGAACGCTTCCCTATTTGGTCTTGCACCGGGTGGGGTTTACCAAGCTTCCCCGGTCACCCGGGGAACTGGTGCGCTCTTACCGCACCGTTTCACCCTTACCTGGTGCTCTTTCGAGCACCGGGCGGTATACTTTCTGTTGCACTTTCCTTCGCGTCACCGCGACTCCACGTTATGGAGCACCCTGCCCTGTGGTGTTCGGACTTTCCTCCCGGTCAACCAGGTTAACCCGGCGATCGTTTGATCTGCTTTGGCCGATATCTTCAGGGTGTTAAGTGTTAAGTTTTAGGTTTTAAGTTTCGTCTGCAAGCTATCAGACATTAGCGGACGACAGTATCCCATTCAAACGGCTATCTCCAAGCTTGGGACCACCTAACACTTAAAACCTAAAACTTAACACCATTATAGCTTACTGCTGTATATAATCCTCTGGCATTGCGGGCAGTACATGAGCGATTCAAATCGCTGTAGTTCATTATACATCTGGGGCGGTATGTTCATATGACATCCTGCACACACAGCATCTTCAACTTTAGCGACGGCCAGGTTGCCGATCCGGCTACGCACCGACCTGAATGCTTTCAGAATGTCCGGATTTACCGTATCCAAGACCGTCTGAAAATCCACCTGAAGTTCAGCAAGCCTCGTGCGATCTTTCTCGGCAGCCATTGTTATGCCGGCCTTTTCTCCAGCCACTCGATTTTTAGCGAACTCAAACTCTTGATTTTTTTCACTTAGCTGCGCCTCGGCCGTATCGCTCTGCTCAAGGATTTCCAGCATCTGGTCTTCTATCTTGGAATTGGCTGTTTTGAGATCTTCGACCTCTTTCAACAAGGCCTGATATTCCTTGTTGGTTTTAACGGATGTCAGTTTTTCTTTGCTTTTGGCAATTTTAGGAAGATTCATATTGGCATCCGATTCCAATGATCGAAATGTTTTCTGGTATTTTTCGCCTATAGCCACTTTTTCCTTTATCGATGATTCAAATTCGTCTAACTCCGAATCAAGGGCGGCTATTTCTCCGTCCACTTTTCCGAGTCTTGATTCGATCTTCTGGATATCTGAATCAATGGTCTGAAGCCTAACCAGTATCGATATTTGTTCCCGCATAGCCATGCTCTCTCCTATTAAATAATCACAAAAGGGTCTTTTTCAAACATGTAAGGCTCCACTGCCAAAATCAACCCTTTGCTATGAAAGTGACGATTCAGTCGTTCAGCAAACGATTCAACTATCAGGTGCTCTGATGCAAAATGGCCGATATCGATAAGCGCTTTTCGGGCAAACTCAAAATTCCGTGCATCATGGTATTTCAGGTCACCGCTGATGAACACATCGGCCCCCGCATCGAAGAAAGAACGAACCATACTGGAACCGCTCCCTGAACAAACAGCTACTGTCTTAACGATCATGTCCAGGTTCCCGGATACCTTAACGTGAGCAATGTCCAGCACCTGCTTGAGGTTGTTGACCAACACGGCAAGGGGGGTTGGCCGTACCAGATTTCCTATCCTTCCAAAACCGGGGTTCCCCGAAACCACATCGCTGGACAAGGATGTGGTATTGCACAAACCGACCCTGGATGCCAGAACGTCATTAACACCATCCTTGATCCTGTCAAGATTGGTATGGGCGGAATAAATTGCCACATGATGGTCCAGTGCCTGCTGGATCACAAAACCCTCCAGCGTGCTGACATCTATGGCGGTGAGCGGCTTAAATATCAGGGGATGGTGGGTGATAACAAGATCGACATCTCTCTGGCAGGCTGCCGATATTACCTCGGGTAGGGGATCGAGAGCCACCCAGATCCTTTCAACCTGCCAGTCAGGATCTCCAAGCTGCATGCCGCTGTTGTCCCAATCCTCGACAAATTCACTGGGAACTATCTCTTGGACAGCATCGATCACATTACCCAGTTTACAGCCCATTCTATCTCCTATACGATAAGCATTTCCGGGATATTCCACCGAACCCGGATAAAAAAAAGGCGCGGTTCGGTTGAACTGCCACGCCTTTACATCCACTTTTCCATTGCATAGAAAAGTCAAGCATCCAATCACCCGACCCTGATAGGTCTTTTAAAATTCATTGCTCCCACTTCCTGTTTTTTTTGGTGGGCCCACCTGGGATCGAACCAGGGACCTACCGGTTATGAGCCGGTGGCTCTGCCAGCTGAGCTATGGGCCCTAAGGGCTCGCGTAAAAATAACTTCACATTTTTGAATCGATGGACTAAGCACCCAAGAGTAAAATCGTTAGTACCGGTCATGATGGTTTTTGTCAAGGATTAGGTTTCAATGAAACTCTTTAATTTTCGACTTCTTGTGGGATGTCTCAGTTTCCGGAGCGCCTTGGCTTCGATCTGCCGGATCCTTTCCCGCGTGACGGTAAAATCCTGACCGACCTCTTCGAGGGTATGATCCGCTTTTTCACCGATACCGAAACGCATTCGTAACACTTTTTCCTCCCTGGGTGTCAGTGTCGCAAGCACCTTGCGGGTCTGTTCCGCCAAGTTCAAATTAACGGCCGCATCCGAGGGCAGAACAAATTTCTTGTCCTCGATAAAATCGCCCAAGTGACTGTCTTCTTCTTCTCCGATGGGTGTTTCAAGAGAGATGGGTTCTCTCGCAATCTTGAGCACCTTACGCACTTTGTCCAGCGGAATTTCCATTTTTTCGGCAATCTCTTCGGGTTTGGGCTCTCTGCCGAGTTCTTGTACAAGGTATCGTGAGGTCCGTATAAGTTTGTTGATGGTCTCGATCATATGAACCGGAATACGAATCGTCCTGGCCTGATCAGCAATAGCCCGTGTGATCGCCTGTCGAATCCACCAGGTGGCATAGGTCGAAAATTTGTATCCCCTTCGATATTCAAACTTGTCGACCGCCTTCATGAGTCCAATGTTACCTTCCTGTATCAGATCGAGAAACTGTAACCCTCTGTTGGTATATTTCTTTGCAATGCTGACCACCAGACGTAAATTGGCTTTTATAAGCTCACTTTTGGCCAGTTTCGCCCAAAAACGCCCTTCATTGACATTGGCGATAATCCGCTTCAGGGACCTGCTGTTGGCCTTTGTCGCTTCTTCTTTTTCATTGATTTCATCACGTATCTTGGTCAGGCTCTTATAAAGAGTGCCCAGTTCATCCCGCGTGAGGGAGCAATGCTTTTTAGCCCACCTGGTAAATGTCGTCTTGTTTTTCAGGCTGGATCGAAGGTCCTTGATGGGTACGCCAACGGCATCGGAACAAACAGTCGTCAGTCGGTGCATCGCATCGAACCAGTCGTTGAGCCTTCTGATATCTTCCTCCATCTGGTCGATAACCGAACCTTCTAGACGCCATCCTTTAAGAGATTCAAAAAGCTTGATGTTTCTGCGGGAAATACACCGCCGGATCCTGCGCTGTTCATCCGCCGGCAGGTTGTCTGACGTGATCTGTTCCCTGAAGACTTTGTTTTCATCATTGATCGCTATGATTTCCTTGATGGTGACGACAAAATTCGCTATTTGAACCACTTCCTCGACAAAGGTGTCGCCTTCGTCGATATCACGCAACACGTGCTTGGGACGCAGTTCTCCTTCTTTGATGTGCTCACCCAGTTTCAGGATATAGTCGACCCCCATGGTGGTTTCAAGAAGCGACTTCAACACATCCTGTTCACCAGCCTCAATTTTTTTGGCGATCACAACCTCCCCTTCACGGCTCAACAGGGTAACCAGTCCCATCTCGCGGAGGTACATTTTTACGGGATCCGTCACCGTGCCGAAATCGGGTAACGCTTTCTGAGCAGTCTTGGCGGTCTTCTTTTCAGTCGCCTTAAGCTTGACGATCTGTTTGGGTATGTTTTTCTTATCGGTAATAGTGATATCCATTTCACTCAACATGATCAACGTGTTGTCAATCTGCTCGGCTGATACTTTCCCGTCAGGTATCAATTCATTGATCTCTTCGTAAGTCAGATAACCCTGCTTTTTTCCCTTGGTGATAAGTGTTTTCAACTTCCTCTGGTTCTTAATCGCCAGGTTTTTCTTTGATTTGGTTTGGGAGATCTTCTGTTGCGCTTTTTTCACCTTAGATGTTGCCTTCTGGGTTGGAGCCTTTTGATCTTTCTTTGCCACGGATTTCGTACCGGGTGTTTTCTTTTTGGTTTTGGGCTTGGCCGTTTCCGTCTTTTTGGTTTTAGGCGTAACCGTTCCCGCCTTTTTGGTTTTGGGTTTGACCGTTTCTTTGGCTTTTTTACGGGTTGCTTTGGAAGTTGTGATCTTTTTCACGGCACGTTTTCTTTTTTTCAACGAAAGCGCTGACTTCTTCCTGGGTTTTTCCGGCACAGCTTTTTTGGCTATTGCTTTTTTTGTTTTGACGGTACCCGCTTTCGTTTTTTTGACCGGTTCTTTGGCTATACGTTTTTTTGCCGGTTCTTTTTTGGATGTGGCTTTTGGGGTTGTCTTTTTAAGGGTATTTTCTTTGGGTTCTGCTTTTTTCACCATGGAATACAGCCTCCTGCCATCTATCTGTTACCAAAATTGATGCCATGTTGGTATCAGGCATTTTTATTCGGATAGTTCCTGCTTCTGCCGCTCATCTGAAACAGCGATGTTTTGCTTTTCCTGAAGCAATTTAAATAAAAGATCCTGGTTGTTATCTTTTTCCGCTGCCTTAATCTGCTCCGTCAGGGAAATGCTGTACCGTAGAGGGCTGTTTTGGGTAAACTTGGTGATAACTTTGCGACAGTCCTTCCGATTCCACATTTCTTCCTTTATAGATAACGAAGCTAATATATTTCTTTTTTCGTCATCGTCAACAATGGAAATCAAATTAGATACGCTACGATCCTTTTCATTTTTCATGGATAGTATCAATTCCCCGAGTGTTTTTAAGGTTTCGGTTACAAAGTGATCTAAAACCCTGTCTTGAATGATATCGGATAAAATTTCCGGATATTGAAGCATCATAGCCAGGATCTGCTGTTCCAGTCGAGTACCCGTTGCCTGTTTCCCGGCCGTTTCCTTCAAAGGTCTTTTCAAATGGTTTTTTTGCTGAAAATGGCCTGTGGGACGGTTACGATGGGCTTTATCCGCTTTTTGGATTTCTGCAGCAGCCTCATCGACCTTTTCTTGGATATCGTATTCCTTTACGCCAAGGCGCTCCCACACCTCTTTGATATAACCATTTCTTGTTACGGTATCTTGGATGGATGCCAGGGGTATTTTCAGTTCTTCGATAATTCGCATTTTCCCATCCACCGAAAGCCCGTATTTTTTCTGAGCCGATTCCATGATGAATGTTATAACACTGCGTGATTTTGCAGCAATCGCCTTAAAAGCCTCTAACCCGTATTTCCTCATAAAAGAATCCGGATCATGCCCCTTTGGCAGCAACATCACCCGGGCCTGCATGCCTTTTTCGATAAATATTCCCACACTCCTCAAAGAGGCCTGGATACCGGCATCATCTGCATCGAATACAAGGATCACCTTTTCTGCAAATCCCTTGATCATATGGATGTGCTCGGTTGTCAGGGCCGTTCCCAGGGTTGCACCCGCGTTTTCCACGCCATATTGATGCAGGGCCAGCAGATCGAAGTAACCCTCTACGATATAGACGGTCCTGGTCTCCCGGCACTTGTTGCGCGCAAGATACAGCCCATAAAGCAACTTGCCTTTACTATACACAGGTGTCTCAGGAGAATTCAGATATTTCGGCAGCGATGCATCCAGAACCCGCCCACCGAATCCGACTACCTGTTTATTGAGGTTATATATTGGAAAAACAATCCGTTCCCTAAAGCGATCGTAATATCCCGTACCCGACTTTCGGGGGATCACAAGCCCTGCTTTCTCGATCAGTTCTATGGGAACACGCTTGTTCTGCAAATAATTCAGGAGTCCGTCCCAGGTGTTGCGCGCATAACCCAATTTAAACCTTTCGATAATAGACGGCTCCATCGCTCTTTTTTGGAGATATGCCGTGGCCTGTTTACCATAGGATTCATGCAACAAGTTCCAGTGGTAGTAGTCCATGGCCATACGATTGATCGCGAGCAGCTTTTCTCTTTCACTGATCTGTTCACGCATGGCTTGGGACATTTTTCGTTCCGGGAGATCGATGCCGTAGCGTCTCGCAATAAGTCTTACTGCTTCGGGAAAGGATACGCCGTCATGCCGGATGAGAAAGTTAAAGACATTACCGCCGGTATTACATCCAAAACAATGGAAAATCTGCTTGGCTGGGCTGACAGTGAAAGAAGCGTCTTTTTCGGCATGAAACGGGCAGAGGCCACTGTAATTTTTACCTGTTTTTTTCAGCAGGACATAATCTGATACAACTTCAACGATATCTGCGGCGTTCTTGATTTCTTCAATTTTTTCTTCTGGAATAAAATTGGACAAAAAGAGCGCCCCCCATGGCAAAAAAGCCGTTACAACTGGCGATATTGGCAGGATCTTAACTGGTGATTTGATTTCACCTCATGCTATTTTCAGCAGAAAAATGACTTCAAATTTTAAACCTTGATTTATAGTTAATTTTCTATTTTATGTCAAGAGGAAGGTTTGATTAGCTGAGCAACTATTTGTTCTATAACTGCAAATTTAATATATTTTGCGGTAAAAAATAAAAGCAGTCACGAAAACACGAAATCTGAAAAACACGAAAATTTTAATGGTCTTCTTCGTGGTCACGCGGCGCAAGCGCCTGCGCTGCGCGTTCGTACTTTCGTGATTTCGTGATTAAAGATCTTTTTCATTTCCAGTTTATCCGGATTTTTGAAAAGGCACCGCCGCAATGGATATGGCCTTTGCCAGGTTCAGGCTTTCCGCGTAAAGCGCTTTCCCTGTAATAACGCCCATGACGCCCAAAGGCTCCAACGGCAGAAGATTGCGAATATCCTGGAGAGTCGAAACGCCGCCCGATGCAACAACCGGTATGGATATGATTTCAGCCAATTTTCGGGTTTCTTCGATGTTGGGACCGGTCTGCATCCCATCTCTATGAATATCCGTAAAATTGATCGCTGTCACACCCTGATCCTCGAATTGCATAGCCAGGTCAACCGCCTTTGTCCGTGTGGTTTCTGTCCAACCCTCGATAGCCACCAGGCCATTTCTTGCATCGATACCCACAACAATGTGGCCGGGAAACAGCCTGCAGGCATCCTTTACGAGTTGGGGATTGCGAATGGCTTCGGTACCGATAATGATACGGTACACACCCAACTGGAGATAGGTTTCGATGGTCTTGAGGTTCCGGATGCCACCACCAACCTGAACGTGTGCATTGACGGTAGCTATGATATCCCTGATGGCTTCCGCATTTTTCGGTCGTTTCTTGATCGCGCCATCGAGATCGATCACATGGATAATGTCCACACCGAAACCATCCCATTTCTGGGCCATGGCGGCTGGATCGTCTGAGAAAACGGTCTCGGCGTCCATCCTTCCCTGACAAAGACGCACACATTTACCGTTCTTGATATCTACAGCGGGTATAACAATCATGGTTCTGGAAATGTTGATATCAGATTTTCAAGGCCCTCGGCAGCCAGCTCCCGGGCTGTAATCCAACGGGCCTTTCGTTTAATAAATGCGCCGATCTTAAGAATATTCTCAGACAACGCCTGCTGGGTCTCTTCAAAAATACCACGCCACACAAGTTGCCCATCTTTCACCCTCACCAGAAAAAGACTGAAGGATACCGACGCCGGCGATTCAACTGAATAACTGGTTCCAACACGTTCCCTGAAGTAGAAGATATACCCCATAAGGATTGCATCCACCCCATTTGTGTCCCCGGTTGTCTCTACAAGTTCGGTCATCCTGACGACTCCATCCTTGTCAGCCTGCAGGTGGGTCAGCATCTCGTCCGTCTGATCAGGAAAAACAAACCGGAAAGCCTTTTCACTCATGAGCAGTTTTACCAACTGTTCCGTCATGAATTCTGCGGTCCCTTCCGGCACTTCCCCCACAACATGACGCCGATTGAAAACGATACAATCAATAGGGGCCTTGTCGCCGTAAATCGTACACATGTTTTGAAACGGCATAATCAGAATCGTTTCATCGCCCTCCAAAGTTTTGTCCGACAGAAATTCTTTCTGCGGCGCCGCACAGGATACTAGGAGCAGGAAACTCAATATGAAGAAGATTTGATTCATTGTATTCAGAGAAGCGGCTTTTTACAGGGATCCTTTTGTGGAATGAACACCTATAATACGGTCATCTAGTGAAGTGGCAATATCAAGGGCTCTGCCGACAGCTTTGAACATGGCCTCGATGATGTGATGTTCATTTTCTCCGTATCCCACATCAATGTGTAAATTCATGCCACCACGTGTGGCAAAAGCCCTGAAAAATTCTTTGCCCAGTATGGAAAACGATTCTCCAGTCCTGGGGATATCCGATGGCAGCCGATAGACGAGAAAAGGACGTTTGGACAAATCGACAGCAACAGATGCAATAGCCTCATCCATGGGTGTTACAGCATACCCGTACCGCCGAATCCCTTCCCGCTTGCCGAGCGCTTGGTCAAAAAGATCTCCCAGGACAAGACCGATATCTTCTATGGTGTGATGAAAATCAACCTCGATATCCCCTTTGGCTCGAATGGTCAGATCAAAAAAGCCGTGAGCTGCCAAGAGGGTCAACATATGATCGAAAAAGGGGATGCCCATGGTGATATCACCGGCACCCGACCCATCAATATTCAGTTTGGCTTCGATAACGGTTTCGGCTGTCTTTCTCGAAAGCTCACTTTTACGATCCATTCTCTTGAATTCCTTTTAATTTTATAAGGTATTGATATAACTATCTCTATAACATTCATTCACGGTTGACATTTATACCATAATCGTATAGAAATCAAGATAAAGTTCGTTAATGCTTGGTAGTGTGTCCATAATTCCAGTCCATACAGAGCGGTCATCCCATGAATGCCATCGAATATTCAGGCCCTGAAAGACGCACCTTTGTTCGGATCATCTACAAACCCTCTCAAAGAGCTATTCTGAAAATAGCTTCCCATGAATTCGAAGTGCTCGATGTCAACGAATCCGGCATCCGTTTTGCCAATCCCTCAGACAAGGCCCTGGCGACCTTTGTTCAAGGTATGCTGATTTTGCTCAATGGCGACAGCCTTGAAATCGACGGTAAAGTCGAATGGGTGCAAAACCCGGAAGTCGGCATGAGCCTCAATTTTGTGATCCCTTCGGAAGCCATCGAAAAAGAACAGCGCTATATTATCCTGAACTGCGACTAAATTCGCTTCGCGAATTTAGTTGTCGCGACTACGTCGCTTATAAATAGACGTTATTTTTAATCTTTAAATTTCTTGCTGCTTCTTGAAAATCCCGATTTCGCCAGCAATGTGGATAATTCCAAGTTGCTCGTAGAAGCGGCAACGCCGCGTCAAATAAATGCGCAGAGCGAATTTGTTATGGTATTTAGTTCATAGTTTCTGGAAGCGGTTTCACCATGTCTCGCTTCAATTCGGTTTTGCCATAGCAACCATCCACTACATGTGGGCCAAGCGGGTTGT
>QMMS01000083.1 GCA_003647375.1 Deltaproteobacteria bacterium | reverse complement strand
GGTTGCGTACAGCCGATAGCTTTCAGCTACCCTCGAACCCTCCAAACCTCCACCCCTCGGACCCTGCTCTCCTATCCCCTCCAACCCCACCCTTATTCGCCTCTGGTTTCGGGTAGTAGAAAACAGACAGCCAGGCAAAACAGTGAAATAAACAAGGCCACCCAGAAGACGAACTGAACGCTGGATGCAATGGCCGACTGAAGCAAACTCCTGGCAGCTTCCGGTAAAAGCGCCTGGAATTCCGGACGCAGTAAATTCTCAAAACTTCTCTGGGACTGATTTAACAATCCCTCCGGCAGAATCCCAATAAAGTCTTTATCCGCCAGGCTATCGATGGCTACAGTCAGCCTGGACATCAGCAGACCGCCGCAGATACCGATACCCATAGTACCACCAAAGGTTCGCATAAACTGATGAGAAGCGGTGGCAACTCCCAGGTCGGATGGATCTACGGCTTTTTGAACAATCACGAGCGTTGATAGCGCCACAAACCCCATGCCGAGCCCCACCAGCTGAAATACAAAGAAACTGAATATCATGGAAGTTCCCGTATGAAACGTTAGAGAAAGACCACAGCCCGCAACCAGGCACATGGCGCCCATTATTGCCGCTGTCTTTGCTCCGAGCCGATTCGATATCTGACCGAAAATGATGGAACCGACGGACCATCCAAGGCTCAGGGAGAGCAATGCAATCCCCACCTGCATGGGGCTCTTGCCCTGGGCTCCTTGAATGAAAATAGGTGCAAACGCGAAAAAAGCAAAAATGGCAAAGCTGCTCAAAAACACGGAAGCATTGCCGACGGCGAAGCCTCTTTTTTTGAAAAATTCCAGGGAAACGATCGGATCTTCAGCACGCTTTTCACAATAAAAGAACCCGATCCCCGCTAAAATAGTTACCAATAAAAGGGCCATTACTTGTGGAGAGCCCCAGGCAAAGTCTTTCCCCCCCGCAAGAAACAGACTGAGCAATCCCACTATCGATACGGAAAGAGTCAAGACGCCAAGCCAGTCCAGGGACACCTTCCTGCGTTTCTCCCTTATCTCCACCAGAAAGAAGGATATGCCCCCTAACGACAGCAGGGCCAAGGGTATATTGATAAAGAAAATCCATCTCCAGGACATATAGGATACAATAAAACCACCCAGCGTCGGCCCCAGAACACTGGCAATCCCCCAAACCGAACTGGCAAAGGACATGGTCTTGGTCCGTTGGCCCGGTGGTGAAATATCTGCCAGCACGATATAGACCATCGCAAAAATTCCGCCGGCGCCGATTCCCTGAAACACCCTGCAGACGATCAAGAACGCCATGTTGGGCGAAAACCCGGCTGTGGTTGATGAAATCAGGAAGATAGCGATAGAAATCAAAAAAATGTGTTTGTTTTTAAAAAGATCGCCCAGCTTTCCGAATACCGGAAGCGAAACAGCCCTTGCCAGAAGATAGGCCGAATAGACCCAGCTGTATAGGTGCAGCCCACCGAGCTCTGAAACAATCGTCGGCATGGCTGCGGTCATGATCAATGCGTCCATGGCTCCCAGAAACAGTGCCAGTAACGCAGAAAAGAGAATCATCGCCCTGCGTTTTGAATCGATGATCCCTGCTGGTGAATCCATCTATGTGATCCTTAGAAATACTATCCCGCCAATAATTTAATTTAGCGCAACTTCTTGAAACGTTAGCTTTAAATCAAATCGTGTAAAACATCAACCGTGATCTCATGCTGAACAGGCTACAACCTAATATGAGCGTTGTAAATTTTAAGAACCTGGGATTTAGAAATAATTTCAAAGGTTCAAATCAGAATATCCAAGAACGACTTATGCATCTTTCCCTTGCATCCAATGAAGATCGGACTTAGAATAAAATCGTAAAACGCAACAAAGACCGGCAATATGGAAAAATTTTAATGACAAACAAACCGATAGCTGCAGGGAAAAGCAGTTTCTCACTCGTTGATTCCAGTAAACTTTTCTCCGAAATGGGTTTAATGGAAAATATCACCATGCTGGATGCTGCCTGCGGTATGGGCGCATACGCCATGGCTGCCTCCCCTTATGTGGGTCCATCAGGGAAAATTTACGCCGTTGACCTATGGGAAGACGGTATCGATACCTTGAAAAACGAGATTCAAACAAGAAATATCGAGAATATTTTCCCGAGTGTTGCCGATATCAGTCGGCACATACCAATTGCAGATCGTTCGGTGGACATATGTCTCATGGCGACTGTATTGCACGACCTTGTTCAGGACAACACGGACCAGGGAACACTGAAAGAGGTAGAAAGAACATTGAAACCTGAGGGCCAGCTTGCCGTGGTTGAATTCCAAAAAAAGGAAGGCCCGCCTGGACCTCCTATGAACATAAGGATTTCACCGGAAGCCCTGGAAACTTTTCTGCGGCCATTTGGCCTGTACCCGGTCAAAACGGTGGACATCGGCGAACATCTATATTTGTCAATCTATTATCGATCATGAAGGAGATACGAATATGAATAAGAACAAAATGGGAATGATTTTTGGCTCATTTGTGGGCGATGCCCTGGCATTGGGACCCCACTGGGTCTACAACACGAATGTCATCGACAAAAAATTTGGTCGGGTGCAACAGTATTTCAAGCCTTTGGTCAGCTACCATAAGGGGAAAAAAAAGGGAGACTTCACCCACTACGGTGATCAAATGCTGTTACTGCTCGAATCCCTGGCAACCGCTTCAGGGTTTGATCAGAAAGGGTTTGCCAAAGCATGGCAATCCTTTTTCAACGGATACGAAGGGTATCGCGACAAAGCCACGCTCACGACACTTCAGAATATGACCGAAGGAAACAACATCCTGGAAAGTGGATCATCTTCAGACGATCTGGGCGGTGCGGCAAGGATAGCCCCCATAGTTTATTGTTATGCCCATGACCTGGAATCGGCAATCCAGGCTGCCAGGTACCAGACTGCCTTGACCCACAACAACCCATCTGTCCTGGACAGTGCCGAGTTTTTTGTAAGGCTTGCCTTTAGCGCGCTGGCAGGCAAAAAGCCATCAGTCACCATTCCCGAACTACTTGAAAATCGATTTCAAAACACGGATATTGCGGAGGCCGTATCCCTGGGTCTGGCAAGCCAAGACAAGGACACCCGAACCATCATCGCAGAATTCGGCCAGATGTGCAGTGTAGAGGCTGCCCTTCCGGGTACAATCCACTTGATCACAAAATACGAAAATGATTTCAAGGAAGCACTGGTTGAAAACGTCATGGCCGGCGGAGATGGTGCGGCCAGGGGCATGCTCGTGGGCATGGTTCTGGGCGCTTACAGCGGGATCAAGGCCCTGCCAGAAGAGTGGCTGGATAATCTCAATGCCCGGAACAGAATCGACGATTTTTTGTTGGCAGTCGACAACAATCAGCTATAAATAAAAAAGACACGCCCCTTAAAACCAGAGGAGCATATCTTTTTATTTTATCAATAGTGTTACAGGTTTCTTTTTATCAGACAGTACTTATCGACAGAACTTCAGTATCGCTGTTATCTGCCGGCCTTATCGTCCAAAGTAGAAATCGGGCAGCCATAGTGCAATCCCGGGAAAGATCATCACGATAACCAAGCCGACGACCATAACCAGTACAAACGGCACAATCGAACGATATATGTCCCCCAGAGACACCTCCTTGGGTGCCATGGCCTTCATCAGAAACAGGTTGTAGCCAAACGGCGGTGTCATGTAGGCTATCTGGCAGGTAATCGTATAAAGAATGCCATACCAGATTGGGTTATAACCCAGATCAATTACCAGGGGCACATACAGCGGCGCGACGATGATCAACATGGCCGTATCGTCCAGAAACATACCCATCAGAATGTAGGACAACTGCATCATTACGAGTATCCCGAACGGACTGAGACCCCATCTGTCGATAAATAGAGACTTTATGGCATGCACGGCGCCAAGACCATCAAAAACGGCCCCAAAACAGAGTGCCGCAAGAATCACCCACATAAACATGCAGCTGACACTCAGCGTATTCTTTAATGTCTCCTCCAGTACCCGCCGGTTTAACCGCCCTTTGGCGAGAGCTGCAAGGGTTGTGACGGTCGCACCCGCTGCCGAACATTGAACAAGGCTGGTAATCCCCATCAGGAAAAGCCCTGTCATGGCAAAAATAATGACCAAAGGAATAATCCCGGCCCTGAGCAGTTTTAACTTCTCTCCCCAGGTAATTGCCTCCAATTCTTCCTTGGATAAGGTTGGGCCCAAGTGGGGCTGCAATCTGCATCTGATATAGATGTAGGCGATAAATAAGGCCGCTAACAGAAGCCCAGGGAAAACACCTGCCATCCATAACTGACCAACGGGTTGTCTGGCGATCATGCCGTAGAGGACCAGGACAACGCTGGGAGGCACCATGATCCCCAGGGAACTACCCGCCTGGATGACGCCTGTCACCATGACCTTGTCATAATTTCGCTTTAACATTTCAGGCATGGCAAGGCTGGCACCAATAGCCATCCCGGCCACACTCAAGCCGTTCATGGCAGATACGGCGACCATAAGCCCCATGGTTCCAATGGCCAAGCCACCACTGGTTGACCCCATCCAGACATGGAACATTCTGTATAGGTCGCTCGCTATTCCCGACTCGGAAAACATATATCCCATATAGATAAACAACGGCAGGGTCAGGAGCGGATACCAGTTCAACAGGGCAAATGCCGCGTTAAAGGGCATCTCTGCGGCACCTCTTCCCCACAGCATCAGCGCAAACAGTGTAGCCACGCCCCCGATGGCTCCGAAAACGCGCTGTCCAGTAAGCAGCATGAGCATCATCGAAGAAAATATCAGTATCGCAATCATTTCATAGCTCATGTTATATCTTCTCCCCTCTTACCGTTGCTATATCCTTGAAAAATGTCGCTATGACCTGCAACAACATCAGCAGAACGCCTATCCCCATAATAATCTTGATGGGAGACATATAGGGTGCCCACGCAGATCGATTTTTTTGCCCGTACATGAGAGCGTATTCAATGCTGGAATAGGCCCCATAGAGGAGAAACACCAAATAGAACATCAAAAAAAGGCCGGTAATCACATCAACCTTAGCCTTTTTCTTATCCGACCACCGCCCATAGAGCAGATCCATTCGAACATGCCCTTTGAGCATCATGGAGTACCCACCACCAAGCAAGTAATAGGCTGCCATGGTAAATTGTGCCATCTCAACCGACCAGATGCTTGAAATACCAAAGAGATTTCTAGCAATAGGTTCGTATAGCAGAATCCCGATCATAGCAAAGACAAGATACATGGAGAACTTACCCACAAACTTGTTCGTTGACTCAACAGCGTGAACGAATATTTTGACTGCTTTAGGCATCTTTGCCCCTTTCCTTTGATACCTTTACCCATAAATAAATCAAGCGAATTTTACACGATCTGTACCGAATCGATCATGCAGAAGCAATTCACGAATCATCTTTCAACCGGATACATATCTATGGTTTTCGTGAAGACTTATGCATCAAAAACCCGGCACATTTCTTTGGTAAAATATCGCTCAATGAGATTTTACTCTTTCTGTAAGGAAGTGGCCTTCCATAGCCTAGTTAAACTTGAAGCCAGGGAAGGCCACCTTTATGCTATCATAAACGCTCGATACCCAATCATTAGTACCGGTATGGAGGACCGGCATCTTTCATGGTTTGGGCATATTCTTTAAGTATCTTGACTACCTTGGCACTTCTGCCGCCCTTTGCGGCGACCTCATCCCAGAACTTGAGTGCGGCATCTTCTACTTGCTTCCACTCATCTTGCGGGATGGAGGTAAGCTCCAACTTCCCGCCCTTGGTTCGGTAGTGTGCTTCTCCCCACCAATACCAGTGCTGTCGGTAATAGTGCGAACTGTCCATTTGCAGATGGAACAAGGTCTTCAAATGTTCCGGCAGAGCATTCCATGAATCAGAATTTGCATAATACGAACCAGCCCAGGCACCGGATATGGGGTTGGTCAGATAATACTTGGTGACATCCGCCCAGCCGACCGTATAATCCTCTGTGATGCCGGACCAGGCAACGCCGTCAAGCTCGCCTGTCTGAACGGCCATCTCGATATCCTCCCAAGGCAGGGCCACGGGAATAACACCGAATTGTTGCATAAACCTGCCACCCGTGGGGAAACTGAATACTCTCAACCCCTTGAGGTCTGCAAGGCTTCTAATGGGCTTGGTGGTGGCGAAATTGCAGGGGTCCCAGGCGCCAACACTCAGCCAGGTAACGCCCTTAATTTCAGAGAAAGCTTCCTCCCAAATTTCGTTCAGCCCCCACCAATTCCACAGTGCGGGAACATCCAGGGAGTAGCGTGATGCAAAGGGAAAGTATGCGCCAAAGATGGAAACGTCCACAGGCGCTGCAATGGAGTCATCATCACTTTGGACGGCATCAATGGTCCCTTTCTGCATAGCTCTAAAAAGTTCACCAGTTGGGACCAGCTGATCGGCATTGTAGAGTTCGATCACCATCTCCCCGTTAGCGGCTTTATTAAATGCATCGATTGCCGGTTTACATACATGCGCAGACAAGGCCGGACCAGCGTAGGTTTGCATTCTCCATTTAATGGTGGTTTTCTTTGCAGCATGCACAAATGGCGCATTGACTGCGGTAGCTGCTACTGCAGCTGCACCCACACCTGCTTTTTTGATAAATTCACGTCTCTTCATTCTACCTGCCTCCTTTCAGATTGGGGTTATTGGGTGTTCAAAAAAATCAACTTAAATGTAACCTAATTTGCACAATTAAGTCGATCGTATCACCTGAATGGGTCACGGCGGCTTTCATCGCCAATACGCCAATAAGTTATAGATGTCTATACAATTAGTGCGAAACGAAGTAGCGTTTCCGTGAATTTAAATCATGTATTCCTTTTAGGTAATCCGGGGAATCGATAAAACCCAGAACGAGTTGATTTTTTACATTAAAGAGCGAGGGTTTGTCAAGCACTTTTGTTCCTGAGAATTTGGGTCCAACAATAACACATAATCAATGCATGTCGATACAGTTTTCAAAATAGGGATTGACTCATGGCAAACTCCAAATTATAAATATTTAACCTGAATCGAGCGATTTTTCCCGAAGATATGTGCTGAAATCTTGATGGAGAAGGGTTCGCAAAAAACACAGACATACCCGTGGATCTGTCGAGGCTTTTTGCGAATCCTTGATTCGCAAGAGATCGGTGCAGATCAAGATAAAAATCGCTCAGTTCAGGTTTAACCTAAACGGACCTGAAACTGACCAGGGAGAATCAACATGAGTAAAACCAAAAGCCTTCTGGAGATAGAATTCACACAGGATATCTGTTATGAGTTGTTGCCCGAGTGGCAGGGACTCGATGTAAATATATCGACACTGAGTGGGGGTATTACCAACAAACTCTATCGAATCCAGTCTGAAAAAGGGGATTATACTGTCCGGGTATATGGAGACAAAACGGATCTTTTTATCAACCGCGAAAACGAGGCCCATACCATCCAGGAAATGGCAGAAGTCGGCGTTGGATCGCGCCTCGTAAAATTCATACCCGAAAAGGGTGTAACCATCGTTGAATTCATCGATGATGCTATTGTTTTAAAGAACGATCACTTTCTGGATAAAACGCTTCATGCTAAAATCGTCGACCCGATTCGAAAAATTCACACCAGCGGGGTGAAACTCAAACGAATATTCAATCCCCTGCTGGAAGTCATGAAAATGTCCGCCATCCTGCGACAACTCAACGTCGAGTACCCGGAATTCGACATCCCAGGCACCATTCAAAGACTCATCAAGCTGTCTAGCATCATCAATCTCCCGGAATCAGAATACACGGCCTGTCATAACGACCTGCTGGCAGACAATTTCATCCTCATTAAAGACGAAGCAGCACACAAATATGACGCGGCCATGTATCTCATCGACTGGGAGTATGGTGGCATGGCACCCAGATACTATGACATTGCCGATATGTTTCAGGAAATTCTGGTGCCCCGTGACATGGAAAAAAATATTGTGAAAGAATACTGCAGCGGACGAAAAATCGATAGGACCCTCTTCTTTATCGATCTTTTCAAGCCTTTTCCCGACATCTACTGGTTTTTGTGGAGTCTGATCCAACTCAATGTTTCGAAAATTGAATTCGATTACTATGACTACGGCAAGATCAAATATGAAAACGCCATCAACAATTTAGCGTTTATCCTGAATACATACGGCGTCGCAGTTTAGACCGAATCTTTCATGAAGCTTGACGAGGAATTTTTTAGTTGCCTTTATATATCAGAAAATTGTCATGATATTACAACCTAAGTTGAACTGTTTACACAGTTCCAAATATTAACAATCTGCAGGATCCATCAGATGGTAAAAAAGGAGATATCAATGATAAATGTCGTCAGAGTGTCGATCGGGGTACTTATGGGGTTGTTTCTGTTGTGCAGCGGCGTGGGAGCTCAATCTTCGGGGTTAGCAAAAAACATCTACAGCCTGGGAAAACTCAAGCCCTTCGACAGTGAGCTCAAGGTGAGGGCGGGGGAAATGGCGCCGGATTTTACACTTTCCGCAGTATCGGGTGAAAAAATAACACTTAGCCAATACAGAGGTAAAAAGAATGTGGTGCTTTCCTTTGTTCCTGCCGCCTGGACACCGGTGTGTAGTGATCAGTGGCCGGGCTATAATGTTTCCAAAAGCTCGTTCGGGAAAGGCGATGCGGTGCTTCTGGGCATCACAGTCGACAACATCCCCACCCTCTATGCCTGGACTCGGGAAATGGGGCAGGTCTGGTTCGAGGTCCTTTCCGACTTCTGGCCCCACGGCGCCGTAGCAGACAAATACGGTCTACTGCGATCCGACGGTCTCTCAGAAAGGGCACTGCTTTTTATAGACAAAAAAGGAATCATCCGAGCCGTCTTGGTGATGGACATCAACAAGCGACCCGATTTGGAAGCTTGCTTCATCGAGTTGGATAAATTAAAGGACTGAAGGCTATGGTAGACAGGATTGCGATTCGGGAAAAACTCCTGGAGTTAGAGAAGCTTCGACCGGAATTGTTGGAAGAAGCAATGGGCTTTATCGAATATCTTGTTCATCGTGAAAAAGAAAAGCAGAACATGCCGGGAATTCATGATACTAACGAAATTGAGTTCATATCCAATGATTAGGGCTGTGAACTATCATAACGAACCTGAACCAAATCTGGGCCGACTCTGTTAAGTTATTTTTTCGCGAACCCTAATCGGGTATTGTTTTTGCAGGACAAGTCGACGCCGAGGAGGCACCCGACGCGGTAGTCCACCATGGCCTCTTCTAGTTTCCCCATGTGCTCGAGGGCGGAACCCCGGTTGTTGTAAGCCAGGCCGAAAGACGGGTTGAGGCGGATAGCCTCGCTGCTGTCGATCAGGGCCTCTTCGAACCTTGCCGTCTGAATGAAGGCGGCCGCCCGTATGGTGAAGGCTCGATAGCTCCCGGGCTCTTTTTTTATGGCGAGAGATGTCAGGCGTAACACCGCATTCCAATCCTTTTCCCGGTACTTTTCCCCGCTCTGGCGGAGGAGCAGATCGATCCGGGATTCCTCATTTTGGGAAGGGTTCTTTACTGACAGATAATTCCTGCAGCCGATTTCGAGACCGAGCTCGCAGGCCTTAAAGTAGTCCTTTCCAGCTCGGTCCATGTCCCCTTTTTTCTCGTAAACCAGGCCCCGGTTGTTAAAAGCCATGGCATTCTTGGGGGTTAATCTTAGAGCCTCGTTGCCGTCTTCTATGGCTTTTTCGAACGCCATGGTCTCTGCATAGGCCCAGGAGCGGTTGATATAAGGATTCACAGCATTCGGGTCGTAGTAGATAGCCAGGGTTGCAGCCTGGATTGCCTGGCTCCACTCGCCCTTGACAACCTGTTCATAGCACACTTGCGACCACTTGCCTGCGGTTACCGAATCCAACGAAAGACATACGCGTTCGGCGGTTGCTGCCCGGAGGCCGTCGCAAGCCCCTAATTCACACGCTTTTTTCAGGTCCTCACAAGCCTTGTCGGGCAAACCGGCCGTCATCCATGCCCGGCCTCTTTTTGCATAAGTTGTCCCGTCTTCAGGGTTCAGAGCCACGGCCTGACCAAAATCTGCTACGGCTTCAGCATATTCCCCGGAGGCATACCGGGCTGCTCCCCGCTCCAGATAAGCGGCTGGGTTGGTTGGATCGATGCCGATAACCCGGGTGAAGTCTTTGGCAGCCCGATTGTAATGATTCATTTTCCGGTATGCCCTGCCCCGCTTCATAAGCGTTGGCTCGTACCGTTGATCGAGAGCAATCGCTTTGCTATAGGATTTAATCGCATCTTCGGTTTCTCCGGCGTTGAATAGAACATCGCCCTTAAATTCGTAGGGGAAAAGCAGATACGGACTCAGGAGCACAGCCCGGTCAAAATCTGCGGACGCCGATATCCAATCCTTCAGACGGCTGAACACCCTTCCCCGGTGCAGATAGAGCCACTCATTGTGATCATCCATCGCAACGGCCCGATTCAGTCTCTTGATGGTCTCACCTGGATCCAGAACTTTTTTTTTCAAAGCAGCGACAATGATCGTGTCGTTCAAGGAAATGGCCGACAGCCGGTTAACCAGGCGTCGGCGCTCCGATACCAATATCTCTTTTTCAGAAACCAGGTTTTTTTGCTTTTTCCGTTGCTGGACAGCCCAATACTTCTCTTGCAGGTCCTCCAGACTGTCCAGCAGAGCCCATTCGCGCTTGCGGTTGGACAAAGCATTGTCAAAGAGAAACGGGTTCTCGATGAAGTCACTCAGATCCTTTTCAAAGGTCTCGATATTGAGTCTGCCTATGAGCTTCAGAGAAACGGTATGTCCTTTGGTCGTCTTTTTTATGGTCAGGGAGTTGGTTTCAAACGTCATCACACCGGAAGCCAAAGCATTGGAGAGGTTCTCGACGGGTAGTAAGTTTTTATAGATATTGGATTTCTGGATAGTTGGTCCAGCGGCTTTGAAGATTGTCTGCCGGGTTTTGGTCTGGGCAATGACGCGGGCCTGGTCTTCGGTTTCAGACTGGGTGAAGATGTAATTATAGGTGGCGGTAAAGGCGAGTGTTACGGCCATAGCGGATGACACCAGGAAGCAGGCACAGCATGAGGTGATAACGATGACTGATACAATAGTGGAGGCTTTAATAGGATACTTTGCAAGAAACATGAGATCCTGCCAATACATCATCCAAAATCTTGAGTCGGTTTTCGTTCTTCCGGACATATACATATCCAGGACGATCCTGCCGTTTCATTTCATAAACAATAAGGGCGATTAGCGAGAGATAGAATTTTCTTGAAGGTGTATCAAAAGTAAAGCTCTAAAACCTAATTTGAAACGCTCATCTTAGTAATTATCACATATAAAAGGTCAGGTCAATTTTGAACTTATGTTACTCATCACTCATTTTTCAATCCAAAATCGACAGATCTTGTAACCGCATTATTGATTTTCCCTGGAGATATGTATAGAATTACCAATGAACTATTTTCATAACAAAACAAAAGCAATGCATGATATTCAACTATTGATGGATAAATACAATAGTGGAAAAATCATAAATATAAGTCGTATGACTGGGGGATACACAAATATATCCTATAAAGTCAGTACAGATAAAAGAGATTATCTACTGAAAATTCATCTAAACAAAAAAGTCGAGAATATTGTTCCCGAAATAAAAATTTTGGGATATCTAAAGACTAAAGATATACCCTCAGCTTATCCTATCCCCGACAGGGAAATTGGATTTATTAATGCTCTTGGCAACGACAATGTTGTGATATATGAATTTATAGACGGACATCACCCAGAGGTTAATATAGAAACAACAAAAGAGATAGCCAACGTTGCGGCTGCTCTAAATTTATTAGAAGTGCCAATATCATTCACTCAAAAAAACTGGGTGGATATTGATTTCTGTAAAACTGTCATTAATAAATTTCCTGACGCCGTTTATATAAAGCCCGATATCTTCGAGTATTTCATAGAGCAAACCAACTATTTGGAAAAGCCTTTGTCGGTAAAACTTTCCAAAGGTTTAGTACATGGTGATTTATTCCCTGACAATACAATTTTTAAGGGCAATAAATTGCTTTCTATTTTAGACTTTGAAGTAATTTGTATTGAAAATATATTGCATGAACTTGGGGTCGCAATAAATGGTTTTTGCTACGTTGATAATAAATTATCTGAAGAGCTTTTGCATATTTTCCTTAATGAATATCAAAAATATTACAAGCTAAACGAAACCGAGAAAAAATTACTGCCTGCCTACATGCAATGGGGGGCACATTGCATGATTGCATGGCATACAATAGGTGTAATGGAACACAATGACACAAAAAAATATAAAAGGGCGCAAGCGCTTATTGAAAGAGTAAAAGAGTTGCGGAAAATGTCTTTTCAATTTTAAACTCTAAATATTCAATCTACCTGGACTAACTCTTTACAACTCCCACAGCGCCTGACGCCGCGAAAGAGTTGGTTACTGCAGTGAGGACAGGTAGGATTGCAGATTTATTTTTTTATTTTTTATGTTGATTTTTTTTCTTATATTTTCCCTGTGCCGCTCTATAGTTTTGGGTGAAAGGTTCGCAAATGCAGCTATTTCTTTTGTTGTTTTACCTCGCTTGACAAGATCGGCGATTTTGATCTCTGTGGATGTTAGACCTATAAGAGGTGAAGATAACTGGTGAGAAAATGGGGACATGATTTCATCTAAGCTGGATTCAATTAGCTCTGCATAAATCTTTTGCTCATTATTTAAATTGCTCTTTCTTAATTTTTCTACATAAGGAAAGGCCAGTTTTTTTACATTGGTAACTACTTGCTCTTGCAGAGTTATTTTATCTTCATTTCTTTTATCCAGCAAAACGTTCAAAGCAGTATTCATCTCTTCAAGCTTGTTTGCCCTACTCTCCAATTCTTTATCCTTTTTAATTAATGCCTCTTCCGCCCGCTTACGCTCAATAACAATGGCCATTTGATCAGAGACCGCAGAAAGTACTTGCAGATCTTTTTTGTTGTAAAGATTGGTATCCAGGTAGCTCTGCACAGCCACCACTCCGATAACCTCATCTTTAATAGTCAATGGAACCCCCATCCAAATCAGTGGTAAAGGACCCCACACACCATTTTGGCCGGCGCGGTCTTCCAACTCTTTCTTTTTCAATAAAATGGGCTTTTTTTGGGAAACCACCAAACCTGTTAAGGAATCATTCGCATCAAAATTTGTGATTGGAGAAAAATCTTCATCTTCTGTATCCACATAATATGGGAAATTCAGGGTGCGCTCTTTGCTATCCACAATCACAATAAAAAAATTGGTGGTATCAATGATGCTGCTTAATGAATTATGGATGGATCGATAGAGGTCTTTCATCTTTTGGGCAGTATGCACCGCATTTGAAATGGCAAACAATGTTTTGATAATCTGTTCGACATGTTTACGCTCGGTGATGAAACGTGCCTGCTGCACGTTCTGGTAGGCGCTGGAGGACAGTTGGTTGGCAAGAGTAAAGAGTACCCGGGCAATTTGTTCAAATCGATCATGCGACATAAGGGGCACTTCACGGAAAGCTTCGACCATTGTGGATTCGTCGGCCCCGATTTCCCGCGCATAAACACTCATACTATCTTCGGTCTGGGTCGCGTCACGCACTTGGCCGATCAGCCAATTGGCGATGTGCTGTCCGTCGACCGAGATCCCGGCACCCGCGTCCCAAAGCCCGCTACTCTTGCACTGCTTGATGATTGGACCTGTGGGAGATAATCGTCCGATAACCGCATCGGATTTGTAACAGTTGGCAAGACCCTTGTCTGTTTTGCGAATGATGTCGCTGCACAGCCGACAGAAGTTGCTGGGTTGAGTGATTGGTTTTCCATCCGTATGTGTGATAATCGATGCCACGCCGGTGGCATGGGCAAACTCATCCTGAAGGCGTTGAATGTCGTTAATATTGAACAAGTCTTCAAAATTGATACGCTCTGCATCATCCAGTGGCATGGTCAACGTTACGATGCGTTTCTTCAGAGCCTCCTGCGCCAGTTTTCGTTCAGATTCTGCTTGCTCTAATTCCTGAATCCGCTGCTCCAGTTCTTCATAGGTAGGCTTTTTAGTCATTAGAAGGATCTCCAATTACAAAAATATAGGAATGATTCAGAGTGCTGTAAAGTTAAGGATTCTTGCGTTGCATCCCGTATTTTTTAACAATAATGATAATCAATGTATGTATGTCGAAAGCTGCAGCTCCTTTCTCAGTGGTCACTTTGTGCCAGTGACGTGCACTTCTTCGAAAAATGGCTGTTTTTGCAAAAATTAGGGCTGGCGATTTGAAGCATGATGATATCACAGGTTTGGTGGAGTCTTCCAATGATTGGATGAGTTATCGGAAGTATTGACAATTATACTGCCATCATAAAAAATTGATGTTTCGTATTCATCAATGACTTCCAAGATCCGGTTTTGGGGCATGGTAACCTGTTCCGATAGTTCGAGGGCATAGGTGTTTCCGGTGACCAGGGCATTGGGCATGAACCACCAGGGTACCATGGCCCGAACCTTTGGGCAGGTTATTCTTTTAACGACGTAAACCACTCATTTGCCATCAGAGCCCTTGCCTCGGATGTCAGGGGGATGAGGTCGCTTTTGTCCAGAAGATCCATGTTGAATTTCCGATTCAGGGTGGCAAAATGCTTTAACCCAAATGCAATTTTATTGAGATAGGAAAAAACACCGATGGCCCCGGTGGAAAATTCATTTGCCCTTGTACCGTATATGGCGCGCAAATCCGGAAGATCGCAAAATATTTCTTCAATTGTCGAGCCATATGGTTTAAATCTTTCCGGCACATTTCCGTTCTTTATCTGTTCGCCGATTGTTTTACCGGTCATGGCAGCAGCCATAGAAGCCCGGCACAATCCAATCCCCAGAACATGGCCATCACCATAGGCCAGGCCCTTAAATACCTGATCCTCACTTGCAAAGCCACCGGCCATCACCATCGCAGGCAG